>CAMHDX010000286.1 GCA_946183895.1 uncultured Porphyromonadaceae bacterium
CCTCGACAGGCTCAACCAGATCGCCTTGCCTGCCTCGCCCAGCGATTGCAGGAAGTTGGTGACCACAATCTGGAAACCTACACACCAAAACATCCATGTGGTGTGCCTCAAGGCGTACTCGGCGGCGTCAAGCAGCGGCTTGTCAGCGGTGAACAACCGTGCCACATATCGCGGCAACACCATGCCGGCAAAGGTGCATAGCGCGCACGCTGCCGTGCACACAGCCGCGGTGAGCCAAAAAGCCCGCTTGAGGCGGTCGTAGCGGCGAGCGCCGTAGTTGTAGCCCACGATGGGCTGCATGCCCTGGCACACGCCGATGACAAACGAGATAAACATCTGGGTCAACGTGGTGAAGATGCCTATCGCCGCCACCGACGCGTCGCCGCCGTAGCGGTACACGGTGTTGTTGATGATGGCGTTGACCAGGCAACCTGCCGTGTTGACAATGCACGGCGCGGCACCGATAGCGACGATGGGTATGAGCACCCGGCGACTCAACCGGTACGTGCCGGGGGTGAAGTGAATGTGCGACCGCTTGTCAAAGAAGTGGAGCAACACAAACAACGCGCTCACTCCCATCGAGATGTCGGTGGCAATGGCGGCTCCCTTGATTCCCATCTTGAAGCCGAAGATGAACAGCGGACACAGCACCACGCTCAGTCCGGCGCCGATAAACATTGTCACCACGTTGTTGAACGAGTAGCAAATGTTGTTGATGAGCAGGCCGGGCAGCAGCCACACCATGTAGTCGTGAGCATAGGGCAGCGAGGTGTCACTGGCGCCGAACAGGCGCAGTATCGGGTCGAGCAGCAGGGCGAATATTCCGATATATATTGTGCCGAACAGCAGCGTCATCACGATGCTGTTGCCCAACACCATCTCTGCCTCGCGGTGCTCGCCGGCACCGAGCAGCACCGACACGCGCGCGCTCGAGCCGACACCGATGAGCACACCGAATGCGGCGCTGACGTTCATCACCGGAAAGGTGATGGCGAGGCCGGCGATGGCATCGGGGCCGACGCCTTGCCCGATAAAGATGCGACCAATAACGTTATAGAGCGACATCACCATGATGCCGACCACAGCCGGTATGCTATACTGCATCAGCAGCTTGCCTATGGGCCGGGTTTCCAGGTCTTGCATTCGCGTCATTGGTCGTATCCGAGGATTTTGCGGTATTGCCGGCGGTCGTTGATGATGTCGAGTGCACGCCGCACGTCAGGGTTATAGTGGTTCATGATGACGCTGTAGGCTCCGCGGTCGGTGTACACGTCGCGCGCGATGAGGCCCTTGAGCATACGGCTCAACATGGGACGGCTCACATTGAACTTGTCCTGGTCAAACTTGACGCTGTCGCGCTCGCCCATGGCGACAAATTCCTTGAGGTCGTCGTCGCTGAGGGTAAAACCGCGGTCGTACTCATCGAGCGTGGCATAGCGTTGCTGCAGCGACTTGCGGTTGCGGTCCACGTACGTGACTGCCCACTGGTTGGGTATGCCCTTGGCGACCAGGTCGCGGTAGTAGGTATTCCAGTGGGTCGTGTCAAGCGGCACGAACACGTCGGGCATGATGCCGCCTCCGCCGTACACGGGCCGACGGTTGCGCAGGGTGTAGGTGCGCAACGAGTCGACCAGGTGGATGCTGTCGGCGCTGAACAGCTCGCCACTGCGCTCGCGGTCGAGCATGTCGTGCTCGTACTGCTTCTTGTCGCCGGGCTCATACGCCTTCTGGATGCAACGGCCGCCGGGCATGTAGTAGCGGGCCACGGTCAGGCGCATCATCGAGCCGTCCTCAAAGCGGAACGGACGCTGCACCAACCCCTTGCCAAAGGTGCGACGACCCACCACCACCGCACGGTCCCAGTCTTGCAAGGCGCCGGCAAAAATCTCGGCGGCGCTTGCCGAGTACTGGTTGGCTATCACCACCACGGGCAGGTCGCGATAGGCGCCGTTGCCCAGCGCGTGCGCCTCGTTGCGCGGCTGGGCGCGACCCTCGGTGTACACTATCATCTGACCCTCGTCAAGGAACTCGTTGCACATCTCGATGGCGGCGTTGAGGTAGCCGCCGCCGTTGTTGGTCAGGTCAATGATGACTTGCTGCATGCCCTGCGCCTTGAGCCGCGCCAGCGCCTCCATCATCTCATCGTAGGTCTTGGCACCGAAGCTCGAGATGGAGATGTAGCCGGTGGTGGGCTCAATCATGTAGGCGGCATCGACACTGTACAGCGGAATCTTGTCGCGCGTAATCCTGAAGGTAATCAGGTCGGGTGTGCCGCGGCGCTTGACCTGCACTGTCACGCGCGTTCCTTTCTTACCGCGCAGGCGCTTCATGATGTCGGTGTTGCGCATCTTCACGCCGGCGATGGTCGTGTCGTTGACTGTGATGATGCGGTCGCCTGCCACAATGCCGACTTTCTCGCTGGGGCCGCCGGCTATGGTCTGAATCACGTACAGCGTGTCCTGCTTCATGTTGAACTGCACGCCGATGCCGCTGAACTCGCCCTCAAGGGGCTCTTCGAGCTCGCGGGTCTCGCGCGCGTCGGTATAGGCGCTGTGGGGGTCTAACTTCTCGAGCATCGCCTTGATGGCGTGCTCGACGAGGGCGCTGTTGTCGGGCGCGTCAACGTAGAACGCGTCGATGGCATATTGCGCGTTCAACAACTTCTCGGCCTCCTTGCTGATGCGCTGGGCCGTGGCGCCTGCTGCCGCGAGCACTGCGAGCGCCACAACGGCTATTGTCCTGATTATCTGTGTCTTGTTCATCTGTCGTATTTAATGCAGTTTCAAGTCTTCGAGCGACGCGTCGGGGTGAAAGCGGCACATGTCAACGTAGCGGCTAATGCCGGCGACAACGCCTTGCTCGCTATATTGCCACACTGTG
>CAMHDX010000287.1 GCA_946183895.1 uncultured Porphyromonadaceae bacterium
ATCTCGCTCTCCCAGTCATAATCCTTGATGGTGAGGTAGCCGCTTTGGGTCAAGATGGGAATCGCGGTCTTGAAGTTGTCAAACGGTTGATTGAAGGCGCTTTCCATCAGGGTGACACCTTCGATGTTATCAAGGCGGAACTGATAGTGGTCAAGCACCTTGATGAGCGACGACGGCGTGGCGCTGTCGAACCAATACATGCCTAAACGCATTTTGTCAAATGCGTTGACCAGGCTGAACGGGTTGTACACATCGGTTAACGCCTGTGAGAAGTGGTAGCCGTCATAGCGGTCGCGCAGGCGTTGCAGGGCTTGTTCGGTCGTGATGTTGAGTTTTGCCGCCAGCATGGCGATGTCCGGCGCGAAATTTTGCTCAAGCTCCTCGGCAGTTATGCCGACAATGCCTTCGTAATCTTCCTCTAAACTGATGTTACTGATATTGTTGATGGTTGAGAAGATGCTCATCTGTGAGAACTTGGTAATGCCGGAGATGAACACGAAGCGCAGGTGCTCGTACATTGACTTCACCGGCCCGTAGAACTCATTGAACAGCGAGCGGATTTCGGATTGCTTCTCCTCACTCTCGATGACGTTGAGTACGGGCGAATCGTACTCGTCAAAGATGAGTACGACTTTTCTTCCGGTCTGCTGATGTGCCTGAATGACAAGTTCTTGAAGGCGCGTGCCTAATCCTTGAGCAGGCTTTTCTACAAGATACTGTTTCTCAAACGCTGTTAGTTGCAACGAGATATTCTCACGCACAATATCAAGGTTATCGCTCTTGCAGCGCGACATGTCGAAGTGGAGCACGGGGTAGACTGTCCACTCGGTCTCAAGACTATCAATGGCGAGCCCCTTGAATAGCTCGCGGTGCCCGAGGAAGTAGTGCTTCAACGTGTTGCACAACAGCGTCTTGCCAAAGCGGCGCGGACGGCTGAGGAAGACAGTTTCGGCACCGTCATGCACCATGCGGTAGATGAGTGCAGTCTTGTCGACATACACCATGCCTCGATTGCGAACAACCTCAAAGTCCTGAATCCCCACAGGGTAAATGCGTCTCTGTTCCATAATGAAAAATCTTTCTAACCGCAAATATAGATAAAAAATCCGAGAAAATCATTGTCCAGGGAGTAATTTTCAAGTGTACAAGCCTAAATTCAGCAATGTTATCGGCTCTATAGTGCCAAGGAGCTCCAATATCAAGCTACATGGCGCATTGAGGGGCGCGACTGCCGGTCGCGCCCCTCAACGTAGTATAGTGCCAATGCAATGCTATGGTCAATTGGGCATGAGGCCGGCTGCCTTGTCAGGCAGGTTGACAAAGAAGGCGATCGCGTCTAGCGGATTCATCTTCTTGCCGTCCTCAGTGACAACGAGGCTGAAGTCACCCGACTTGATGCCGTCGTTCTCCGAGCACAGTTGCATCTGCATGTTATCATAGCCCAGCGTGCAATAGATGCCGGCAAAGCCCTTGCCTACCGCTGTCTTGGCTTCGTTAACCGATGCCAGGTTTTCGGTGTAGCCCTTGTGAGTGAGCTTGAGGTAGACCGCGCCGTCCTTCACGCCGATAGCCGCCTTGAAGCCGTTGACCGGCTCATTCATGACGTACTCGTCGCCCTGCTGCGTGTAGACCTCGGGACTCCAAATAGCCTTGAGCATACCGATGAGCTCGTTAGCCTTGCCGCACTTGAATGCCAGCACCACGTCCAGGTCGTTGTAGTTGAGCGTTTCGCACGCGAAGCCCAGGTTGACCGGACCATTCACCGACTTGAGGATATCCACCATGCTTGCCACCTCGGCACTGCCCGCGGCCTGAGCCAGATAGGGCTTGAGAATCTCGAGATTGGCAATGCCCTCACCATTGAGGTTGAGACCGATGACACCGGCGTTGGCAGCCTTGGGCATCAAGCTCAGGAGCTCGGCGCTGGGAGCAGCAAACACCTGCTGGGTGAGCTTGGCGAAGTCGCTATTGGCGTCAACATTGTTCTCCTGGCGATACTTCCACTCACTGTCGGCAAATGAGAGGTGATAGCCCGTGCTCTTGATGTCAATCATGTCAAGCACGGCACCGGCTGCGATGGCCTCATCGCCGCCAACCATCGCGAGCATACGCTTGCTCTGCTCCTTGAACTTGGCTGTGTTGACATAGGCGCTGAAGTCGTCACCGGCACCAATCACACGCTTGATGTCGGCGTTCGAGTTCATGTCGTTGTCAAGAGCGGCGGTAATCTTGGGCATATCCTCCAGCTTCTTGCCGAGCGCACAGTACAGGATGCCATCGTTAAGGGCAATCACTGCGTCGCCTGCATTGGCGCACTTGATGCCGTCCTTCTCCTCAAGGGTAAGCGACATCTCGTCCTTGATGAACGCCTCGCACTGCGCCTCATCGCTCACTGGCAACATCAGCACCACCTGGGTGTTGACATCAGCATCGGCGGGCATGTAGCAGTACAGCGATTTCGAGAAGTCAATGCCGGCTTTGGCAAGCTTTGACGTCTCCTCGGCAAGGCCGGTGAGGTCAAATCCATTGTCGTTGAGCATATGCGAGAACTTGGGGGGCAACACAAGTTTGCCCTCGCGCACCTCGACGCCCAGATGCTCCATTGCGGCGGGCACATCAGCCTTAAACACCACGAGGGCATCGGCGGGGATGCGGCTCTCCATCTTTTGCTCCACTTTGCTGCACGATGCCACCATCACGAGCATCGCCAGCACCAATAACACTTTCTGAATCACTTTCATGTCAATTAAAGATTTAGATTAATGAAATGCGGATAACACTTTTTAAAATATATAGCTTGCAAATTTACACATTTTTTTTGTTTTGTCAACCATTGGCCAAAAATTTAATGCAAAAC
>CAMHDX010000288.1 GCA_946183895.1 uncultured Porphyromonadaceae bacterium
AGCAGCCTGTCGAGACTGCCGCCGAGCAGCCCGTCGAGACCGCTGCCGGGACCACTGTTGAAGCGATTGCCGAGCAGCCGACCGACGCGCCTGTCCCCGCCTCTCTGACCTACACAGGTGAGGCGCAGGCGCTGGTGGTCGCGGCGGAGGGCTGGCTGTTCTCGCTGGACGGCGAGACCTACTCTGCCGACATTCCCACCGCCATCAACGCGGGCGAGTACACTGCCACCATCAACGGTATTGGCGACTGGGCAGGTTCCACCAACGTGACGTTCCGCGTTGAGGCCGGCGGCTCGGTGGCTCGCATCGTCACGCATCCCACTGCCATCGAGGGTCTCACCTATAACGGCCACGCACAAGTGCTCATCAACGCCGGCGAGGTCGAGGGCGGCGTGATGCTCTATCGCCTTGAGAACGGGGAATACAGCACCGAGTTGCCCACAGCGATTTCTGTCGGCTCCTATACTGTGTATTATAAGGCTCACAGCGACGACAACCACCTCGACTCGAGCGAATTGTCGCTCGTGGCGCAGATATCCCAAACCACCGGCACATGGGAGGGAGAAGGCACCGCCGAGGCTCCATATCTGGTCAAGAGCGTGACGGATATGAACCTCATCGCGCTCAAAATGGAAGAAATGGGGGACTATACCGGAGTGTACTTCAGCCTCGAGAATGACCTCGATTACACCAATGCCGAGCAGATGCCAATCGGCACTCAGCAGCGGCGCTTCAACGGCACCTTCAACGGCAACGGCCACACGTTCACCAACATGGTTATCAACCGTCCCGACGATACCAATGTGGCAATCTTTGCTGTTGTGGGTGACAACGGTGTCATCAGCGACCTTCACTTGGGCGAGGGTTGCGCCATTACGGGAGGAACATGTGTTGGCGGCTTCGTTGGACTTTTTTCCGGCGCGATAAGCGACTGTACAACTGCTCCCGGTGTTACTGTGCAAGCAACATATAAAGAGTCGGGCGGCATCGCCGGACGCTGCGTCGGCACAATTGAGCGCTGCGTCAATCAGGCGTCCGTATCAGCCGATAATAGCCAAGCCGGTGGTATTGCCGCAAGTGCCTATATTTCGAGTTCGGCATCAGTACGCATTATGGGCAACCTCAACCTGGGCAGTGTAACGGCTAATAAGAATGCCGGTGGCATCGTTGGTTACTACTCTGGTAGCATTTCACCCACACAGTCACCTTACACAAACAACTATTACGCCGGCAACTGCAACACCGGCGCTATCAACGGCAGGGACTTCAAAACCATGGCTCAACGGGGTTACACGGTAACCGGCGGTGACAACGTTGTCGTTGAGGCTGCCGAAGGCGCCACTGTTGGTCTTACTTTCAATAACGTGCTCTATGCCGGTGCCGGACAGCAAGTGACTATCACCCTCAGTGCGCAAGACGGCGCCGACGTGCCGGGCTTCGTCGCTAGCGGCGGTGAGCTCGTGGACAACGGCGATGGCACGTGGGCCCTTACTATGCCCAATCCGTGTGAGGACGTGACCATCAGCATTGAGCGGATTCTCACTATCACCGATATGGCGGATGTGATTGAGGCAGGCGAATACATCGTGACCGAGGGCCACGTGGTCGCGTTTGACAACGACGCTCAGATGGTTTACACCACCGACGGTCACGGCAACTGGCTGCCCGTCCACGTTGCCGATGCGGGGCTTTACGCGCAGGCCAAGGCCGCCGCTATGCTGAGCCAAATCGAAGGCACGTTCGATGCCGACAAGACCGCGCCGACCTTCACCGCAACCGCGTTCACCGCCGCCGGTGAGTTCACCGCCGACAGCAAGTATATCCTCACTATTGACCTCGCCGATGGCGTGCTCGATCCGAAGGCGGGACAGGTGATCAAGATTCAAGGCATCTGGTATGGCGGCGAGTTGCGTGCATTCTCCGGTATGTACGGCACCCGTGGTCGCAGCTTCACCGTGACCGGTGCTACCGGTGCGTTGGTGCCGGACACCAAGTACACCATCCCTGTTGCCGTGACGCTCAAGGAGGCTTGGGACGACGAGGCTCAAGCAGGTGCTCCGCGCCGCGTGGCAAAGTCCGGCGCCGCCGCGTTCCAGAATCTGCAAGGCAAGATCGTCGGTGACATTGTTGAGACACCGATTCCCACCGGCATCAGCGACCTCAATGCCGACGCTATCGGCAACGGACAGCGCTACAACCTGATGGGACAGCCCGTAGGCCCCGACTACCGCGGCATCGTCATCGTTGACGGCAAGAAGCTCCTCGTGAGATAACGCGCAGGGTAGCACGGTGCCCGGTCGCGAGCCTCACCTCAAGCCCTCACGCACCCTTCGACATCAACCAGCCCCGCAGCGACACACGTTGCGGGGCTGTGTTTGGGATTCCTGTGCCGTCGCAAGCGTTACAGCTACAGGACAGTGCCGCTTGCGGCTCTGTGGGGAGTGCAGCTACTGAGATACGTCGCAAGACGTTATAGCTATAGAACCCCATAGTGCCGCTACATTGTGCGTGCCACGGCGGAGCTGTGGTGTGCACTGTGTGCTTCAGCACCTGCCACGATATGGCACTTCGCAGATGTGCCGTAGTGGTTGCATAGTCCGTGAATAATCAGTAACTTTGCAAAAACAACTAAACTTTAACTCTAAACCACGCCAAAGGCGTATTATTATGGCTCACAGCATTCATATCACCACACTACGCAAGATGCTTGAGGCCGGCGACCCCGTCGACCTCAAACTCTGGACCAAATCGGGAGAAATCCAGGAGTGGCGGAACTGCGTGCCGCTTCGCTATGACTTCTATAAAGGGACACAGCGCTTCAAGCTGCTAAATTCTGGGCAAATAAGATTGGCCC
>CAMHDX010000289.1 GCA_946183895.1 uncultured Porphyromonadaceae bacterium
TGGACCAATAAACACTCATTTGACACTAAACAATGAAGAAAATCGCATTAATGATATTATCCGCAATGAGCCTCATCGCATGCTCCAACGGCACTCAAGCCAATAACACAGCTGACAACGACGCCGCCGCCGAGGACAATGCCTCAAAGACACTTGTTGTCTACTTCTCGGCAACCGGCACCACGCGTGCCGTAGCTGAGCGCCTAGCGGCAGCTGCCGGCGCCGACCTGCATGAGATTGTTCCCGAGCAGCCCTACACCTCGGCCGACCTCGACTGGCATGACGAGAATTCGCGCAGCAGTGTCGAGATGAAGGACCTCACCTCGCGTCCCGCCATCAAGGACGCCAAGGTGGCGAACCTTGGGCAGTACGACACCGTCTACATCGGCTTCCCCATCTGGTGGTACACCGCTCCCACGATTATCAACACCTTTGTCGAGGCCAACGACTTCGGCAAGGCTACGGTAATCCCGTTTGCGACATCAGGCGGTAGCACCATTGACAAGTCCTGCGCCGACCTCAAGGCATCCTATCCCGCCATCCAGTGGGGCAACGGTCACTTGCTCAACAACGTGAGCGACGAGGAACTCAAGGCGTTAGTTGCCAAGTAACATCACAACCATTAATGCTCCCTTAAAACCCGCTGAGTGATTTTAAGGGGGCTTTTTCTATCACCACATCAATTCAAGCACATGATTTACCAGACAATGACCGCCCTGATTGGCGGCACCCCCATGGTGAAGGCACCGCGTCAAGACGGACAACAAGCCGACATCCTACTCAAGTTAGAATACTTCAATCCCGGCGGTAGCGTCAAGGACCGGACCGCCCTATCCATGATTGAGGATGCCGAGAATCGCGGCACACTCACACCTGGCGCCACCATCATCGAGCCGACAAGCGGCAACACCGGCGTGGGACTGACCTGGGTGGGAGTCTCGCGCGGCTACCGCGTTATCCTCACCATGCCCGACACCATGAGCATGGAGCGCCGCAACCTGCTGAAGGCCTACGGGGCACAACTTGAGCTCACTCCCGGCGCCGACGGCATGAAGGGGGCTATCGCACGCGCCCAGGAGTTGCAGGCATCAATCCCGGGGGCGGTCATCCTGGGACAATTCGTCAACCCCGCTAATCCCCGAGTTCACGAGTTGACCACAGGCGAAGAAATATGGACCGACACCGAGGGGCAGGTTGACGTGTTTGTCGCCGGAGTGGGCACCGGAGGCACCATCACCGGTGTGGCACGCGCGTTGACCCGTCACAACCCCGAGGTCGAAATAGTGGCTGTGGAGCCTGCCGGCTCGGCGGTGCTGACGACCGGTGTTGCAGGCAAGCACAAGATTCAAGGCATCGGCGCCGGCTTTGTGCCCGACACATTAGACACAAGCGTGCTGAGCAGTGTGCACGCCATCACCGACGACGCCGCGGCTCAGGGCGCACGCCTGCTGGCACGGTCCATGGGACTGCTGGTGGGAATCTCGTCGGGCGCGGCTTACGCTGCCGCCCTGCAGTTGGCGCGCGAGGAGCAGTATGCAGGCAAGACAATTGTCGCCCTGCTGCCCGACACCGGCGAGCGATACTTGTCCACCGGCCTATTCGAATAGCGTCCGGACGCGGTTGAGCCACTACCCTAACCCACATTATTAAAATTGAGACTCATGGACGAGAGAGAATATATACGCCAAGTGATGTCCAACGCCACCCAACAACTGAGCGAGGACATTGAGGACGCCGCCACGACAGGCCGCTCGCACCACACTGTCATGCCCAGCGTGGCGATGGTGAGCGAGCTGATGACGTTGCTCAGGCGGTTGCTGTTTCCGGGATACTTCGACGCCGAATACATCATCTCGGAGGCGCGGTTTCATCACGTGGGTGTTGACCTGGAGCGAGTGTTCATCATCGCGCGCAAGCAGATTGCGTGCGCCCTGGTGTTCGCCGGGCAGCATGACGACGAGACACGTTGCGTCGAGGCGCGGGGCATCGCCATCAAGTTTATTGACACCCTGCCCGCAATCCGCGAGTTGTTGCTCACCGATGTCGCTGCCATCATGGCGGGCGACCCTGCGGTAACCGGCAAGGGCGAAGTCATCTTCAGCTACCCCAGCATCACGGTGATGCTACATTACCGCGTCGCCCACAGCCTGCACCAGCTGGGTGTGCCCATCCTGCCGCGCATCATCACCGAGATGGCACACTCCATCACCGGCGTTGACATCCACCCGGCGGCGACGATAGGCCGATACTTCGCCATTGACCATGGCACGGGCATAGTAGTGGGTGCGACGAGCATCATTGGCGACCATGTGATGCTCTATCAAGGCGTGACCCTGGGCGCGCGCAACTTCGAGTACGACGAGACCGGACACCCGATGGACGTTCCGCGCCACCCGATCATCGAGGACCGCGTGGTGGTCTATAGCAACACCTCAATCCTGGGGCGCATCACCATTGGCCACGATAGCGTGATTGGCGGCAACGTGTGGCTCACCCACGACGTGCCAGCCCACTCCCGCATCATCCAGGGCAAGCCCATCCAGCAACAGATGTTCAGCGACGGCGCCGGCATATAGCAACCGACGCCACCGCTGTCACGCTCCCCTGCCGCCACTCAGCCTTTGAAACGGTTCTCAATCTCATGCATGGCGTCAACCAACTCGCTAAAGGTTGGTTTGGCGCCATAAATCATGGCTTGACACATCACCTCATAGTCGCGCCGCCAGTTGTCAAGAATGTCTTCAGTATCCGTCCGAAATAGGCCGTCTTGGTGATGATTCGAGAAAAAAAGCCGATGCTATGATGCGTCGGCTTTTTTGGGGGGCATTTCCAAGTCGGCCTTTTTCG
>CAMHDX010000290.1 GCA_946183895.1 uncultured Porphyromonadaceae bacterium
TAATGTTTATGATTGTTTGATAAATTAATGTTGGTTGATTTCGAACCACAAAGTTACTGCAAAAAATCGGTTTAGCGGCACTTGAGCTCCTTTTTTTTAGTCCTTTTTTAGTCAACGTGCCAAAACACCTACTCAAAGCGCCTACTCTCAACAACACCGCCCAAAGTTGGGCGTATGTCAGAAATTTGTTGTAACTTCACGGCACATATATTTATTAAAATACCCCCGAAACGGCCCGTGATGGGTAGTTCGGGGGTTGCTGTGCAAAGGTACAAATAATATATATACCTGTCAATCAGATAATTATGAAAAATATCAAAAAAACTGAATATCCCTAATTAAGCAGGCGAGCGAGGGCGGCACGGCGGGTGTCAACGAGGTCTGCGACGACGGTGGCTGCGCTGACGGGGTCGGTACCGCGCAACAGCGCGGCAACTTGACCTATTTCGAGTTCGCCCTCGGCGAGGTCACCCTCAAAGATGCCACGCTTCGCCCTACCCTTGCCCAGCAGTTCGCGCAGTTGCTCGGGCGTAGCCCCCTCGCTCTCGGCGCGCTCGACCGCGTCGCGGAAGGCACCCGGCGCCAGTCGTGTGGGCGACAGCTTCTTCAGCAGCAGTTTGGTGTCACCCTCGCCCAGATTGAGGCAGTGGCGCTTAAAGGCATCGCTGGCACTGCTCTCAATGGTGAGCGCGAACCGCGTGCCCACCTGCACGCCTTCGGCTCCGAGCGCTTCGGCTGCAAGCCAAGCCTCGCCGGTAGCGATGCCACCGGCGGCGATGAGCGGCAATGAGGTGGCGCGACGCACCGCCGGAATGAGGCACAGCGTAGTAGTCTCCTCGCGGCCGTTGTGGCCGCCTGCCTCAAAGCCCTCGGCGACCACAGCGTCGACGCCCGCCGCCTCGCACTTGGCGGCAAACACGCTCGACGCCACCACATGCGCCACCTTGATGCCGCGGTCATGCAGCCACGCGGTCCACTTCTTGGGACTGCCCGCACTGGTGAATACCACCGGCACATGTTCCTCGGCAATAATGCCCATCAACGTGTCGATTTCGGGATACATCAGCGGCACGTTGACGCCATAGGTGCCTCCGGCGACAGCCTCGCGGCACTTGGCGATGTGCTCGCGCAGCACCTCGGGGTGCATCGAGCCGGCGCCTATCAGTCCCAGGCCGCCGGCAGCGGTCACCGCCGCCGCCAGGCGCCAACCGCTCACCCACACCATACCACCCGACACTATCGGGTAACGTATATCGAAAAGTTCGGTGATTCTGTTTGTCATTTCTTGGCAATTTAGTATTTTACATTCGCAGTATATCCACCCAGTATAGTCCGGCGTCGACATCGTCATCGGTCTGCAGCACCATGCCCGCAGGCTCGTCGCTCGTCGCGTTGGCGCGATAGCAGTCCCACTCCTTGTCGTGAACAAAGCCGGTGATTTTGAGCAGCTCGTTGACCACGGCGGTGCGCTGCTTGACATCGCTGAAGCCCAGGCGCAGTGACGTGTCGTCGCTGCAGGCGAAGTTGTAGGCATCGGGCACGTCACAGGGTCGCGACACCATGACTTCCAGCACGACAAACCGCGGCGCACCGTCGGCGCGATAGTCTACCTGCTCGTAGTCGTCGCCATCCTCGTCCTTCAGGACGCTCTTGGTGATGCGACAGCCTTGTCCGGCGCGCAGGGTGAGCGTAGTCAGACACGTTGTCGCGCCATCCTCGTCCTCGTAGTCATCATCCTCGGTCTCGACATCAAGCACCTGCATCTGCAGGGCTCGCGCCATGCCCTCAAAGCGCGCCTGCGGCATGTCGTCGACACAGGTCCATGCCTCAATCAGCTCGTTGGCGTACTGCTCGGGCGACACCGGAGCGTCGGTCGCGGCATGAGCCGCCACCGCCAGCACCAGCGGTACGAACATCAATAGACACCGCTTCATCTTGGGCAATCAATTAGAGAAACGACGTAATTTGGACCCAGTGTATCAACTCCTCGTCGTCGTCGCCCGGCACTATCACCGTGCCCCAGTCTTCCTCGCCTGTCTCGTCGACACGGACATAGCACTTATCGGTGTCGTCATAAGTAAATTTGTCCATTTCGAGCAAGCACTGCAGCACCTGGTCGCGCACATGTCTCTCCGAGAAGCCCAACCGCAGCGTTCCGTCGCCCAGCATGAAGTTGTAGGCATCGGCAGGCCCAGTCATGGGATGCGCAGCCGACAACACCAGGCCTATCGCACGGCGCATAATATCCTCCGGCAACAGCTCGATTACCTCGACCGAATCGGCGCCTTCGATAGCGACCTTGCTGTGGTGGGCAAGGCAATTCTGACCGCAGTGCAACACCAGCATGTCAACCATTTCGTCAACATACTCGTCCGAGCCATCCCCGATGACGTAGGTGTCGGTGTCCAGCACCTCGCATTCAAAGTCTTTAATCAACTTGTCCAACTCGGCACGAGTGAACGGATCCTGGCGCGTCCACGCGCCATACAGCTTGTGGGCATAGTAACTCGGGCTGATTGACACCATGCCTGGACCGTCGAGCATGAAGTCCTTGTCGGCAGGACGCTGCGCGCAGATAGTCTGAAAACTCATGACAACTGCGAGTAATAGTGTTGTTAATAGTACTCTCATCGCAATGGGAATTTGTGGATTTATTTGACAAAATTACACAATTGGCCTCAAATTGCAAAAACATTTTTCGTGTTATCGTCTTTTTTCTTAATTTTGCACTATTATGAAGGGTTTACGACAACAAATAGCGCTTGCGGCACTGTGCGCGGCGGCGATTGTGACGCACGCCGACATCGTGATGCTCGACGACGTCAACCGCGACGGCGCCACCAAT
>CAMHDX010000291.1 GCA_946183895.1 uncultured Porphyromonadaceae bacterium
TCAGGTTGACGCAAAACTACTCTCAATCACCGATGCCGACGGCACTGTCACCACCATCGCTCAGGACAGCCTCATCGCCGGCGGTGAGCCGGCGACTCCGGCGCCTAAGATCCATAGCGACACGTGCCACATCGACTGGACCAAGCCGGTCCATGCCATCCACAACCTCGTGCGCGGCCTCTCGCCCTATCCCGCCGCGTGGAGCACCCTGCACAGCGCTGACGGCACCGCGACCACTGTCAAAATCTTCGCCACAGCCCCCGAGGTGACCGAGTGGCTACCGGGCACCGAGCAGTACCACCGCCCGGGCACCATCATCGTGCGCGCAGGGCAGATGATGGTAGCCGCAGCCAACGGCTGGCTGCGTGTTGACCAGCTGCAACCCGCCGGCAAGCGCCGCATGGCGGCTGCCGACTTCATGCGCGGCAACAACGTTGCCGGCGCCCGGTTTGAGTGACACACCAGCCTCCAATGCGCTTCACAACATTATTCCGATCTTGAAGTAATGATTGTCACTGTCACAATACCCATCTACAAGACCAAGCTTGAGCCATACGAACAGATGGCGCTCTCGATAGCACTTGACAAGTTCGCGCAGCGTGATGTAGCCATCGTCTGTCCTGATACACTTGACTTGTCGCCACTGCAACACATGTTCACGCCCAACTGCCGTGTCGAGAGGTTCGCCCCCGAATATTTTGCAGGCAGGGAGGGCTATAACCGGCTTATGCTCAGTCGCGACTTCTACAGCCGATTTGCCGGGTCGCGATTTGTGCTTGTCTGCCAGACCGACGTGCTGATCTTTAGGGACGAACTGGACCATTGGTGCAATCAAGACTATGACTACATCGGTGCTCCATGGCTACCGGCGCCGGCCGAGGTGTCGGGCTGGAACCTGCTCCGCCGTGCGGGTTATAACCTCCGCCGCCCCTACGGGCGCCTCATGCCGGGATTTCATGCCATCAACCTCAAGTGGAAAGTGGGCAACGGCGGGTTATCGTTGAGGCGCGTGAGTGCCATGCTGAGGGTTATTGATGCTCATGCCGATGACATAGCCGTCATTGCCGCCAACAGTCATCGGGTGGCGTGCTTCGAGGATGTCTTCTGGGGAGTGGGGGCGAATGAGCGCTGGCAGGGCTCGCTGCGCGTGCCCGATGCTACCACCGCGGCACATTTTGCTGTCGAGGGGCATCCTGACATGGCGATGCGTCTCACCGGCGGGCGCTTGCCCATGGGCGCGCACGCCTTTCAGCGCCGGCGCCACCTCAAGCATTGGCGTCGCCTCGCCGGCATTAAGTTGCCATAGCCACCACCGGCACGTGGGCACTGCGTGGGCACTGCGTGAGCACTGCGCTGTCAAATTGATAAAATTTTGCCGGACTTTTTTGTCAGTTCAAAAAAAAGACGTAACTTTGCAGTCGCATTTTTGCGAATAACAATCAAATAACAACGTAATGTACTTAGATTCAGAGAAAAAGAAAGAAATCTTTGGCACCTACGGCAAAAGCAATACTGATACCGGCTCACCTGAAGCGCAGATAGCATTATTCTCAGTCCGTATTGCCCACTTGACCGAGCACCTCAAGGTCAACAAGAAAGATTATACGACACAGCGTGCATTGAAGATGCTCGTGGGTAAGCGCCGCAAGTTGCTCAACTACTTGATGCGCATCGACATCGAGCGTTATCGTGCCATCATCGCCCGCAAGGAGCTTGGCATCCGCAAGTAATCCTGCAAGTCGTTTAACGAACCCAATCGCCGTGAGCACCCGTGCCCACGGCGATTGTTGTCATCACGGGCAAACCAAGCGAATTATTGTTGCAAAATTAGGGGTACTTGCCGCTATTTTGTCGCAAAATTAGGGGTACTTGCCAGTATTTTGTTGCAAAATTATGGGTACTCACATCGCTTTGCCGCATCGTACTCCGCCGAAGCATATAGTTGCCATAGACGCTATAGTTGTTATAGATGCCGTAGACGCTATAGCTGTTGGGAGTGGATGTCTGCCAACTGTTGTTGCAGCTGTGCTATTTGTTCTTGCTGCTCATTGTAGGCTTTCATGGCGCGTTGCTTTAGGTCCTCATAGGCGGCTTGCCATCGCGCGACCTCGGCCTGGGCTTCGGTTAGTTGCTGCTGCAATTGTGGCAACGTTTGCTCTAACTCGGCAATGCGCTCGTCCTGCCGGCGCCGATAACCACTGCGCGCCTTGTGCATTCTTTCCTTCACACCACCCTCTTTGATGAAGATTTCTTCCATTCTATGCAGGTACTTGTTCATCATCGCGTCCACTTGATAGCATAATGTCAATCCGACATTCGCCATCTCCTCGGCAGACCATTGGCCGAAGTATGGCTCGTAGTCGCTTAGGGCGTTATGTGACCGGGTGAACGATTGCATGGGACCGAAGCGTTCGTGAGCAGTAGTCCAGATTGTTAGACGCCGTGTCTTGAGGTAATCTTCATAGTCCTGTCGCAGCTCTCCAATGCTGGAGCGCGCCACGTTCAGCAGATTGACCTCCATCGCTGTTGAGGTCTTGCCGTCTTCCGAGCCTTCCACAATGTTCTGCTTGCCCGAGCGAGCCGCCTGTACCATTTGATCCACTGTGCGGTCGCCATATTGTGGCAAAAAACGCTCGCAGAACACAAAGGTCATCTGGTACAACACCTCCGCCTTTTGATAGAATCGCAAGTCTTTCCACTTGGGGACACTGCGAAAAATGCTTATCTGGTCTTTTCTTTTTTCTTCAGCCATCTCCTTGCTCAATCCAATAATATGAATTCTGTCGCAAAGGTACAATAAAAACATGAATGCGATAACTCTGTAGCGATAAATCTATAACAACT
>CAMHDX010000292.1 GCA_946183895.1 uncultured Porphyromonadaceae bacterium
CAAGGACAGCATCATCAAGCTCAGCAAACTGATGCGCTACATCCTCTACGACGGAGCCAAGGACCGCGTGAGCCTCGAGAGCGGCATGAACTTCCTCACTCATTACATCACATTGATGAAAATGAGGTACAATGACGACATGGTCAAGATTACATTGGACGTGCCGCAAGGCGACATCTCGTCAATCATGATACCGCCCATGCTGTTCGCCCCCTTTATTGAGAATGCGTTCAAGCATGGGGTGAGCTACACTGCGCCATCGTTTATCAACATCAAGGTGACAATCGGCGAGGACCGTCTGTTGACATTCACATGCCGCAACAGCATTAACACCGCCGCACATCACCACGAACAGGGCGGCGTGGGTCTCCCCAATGTGCGCCGTCGCCTCAAACTCATCTATGGAGACGGCAACTATGAGTTGCATGAGGGCGTCGAGCCCGACAACCCGTCGGTCTACTCAATGAAACTCATTCTCAAGCCTCTTTAGCGCCGCGCGGTGTTGCCATGCCGTGCAAGCTCGAGGCTGTTGACGAGATTTTGCCACAAGATATAGCACCCGGGCACCACACTTGACAGTGGCGAGAGGTAGGTGTAGGCAATCCAGATGGCGAATGCCGTATTCTTTTGACCCAATGCCTGCCCGCCCTCAACCGGCATGGCAAAGAAGTGACCAATGTAGCGCCCCACGGCAAACTGCACCACACACAGCACCGCCGAGGCGGCAGCCATTGTAAGCAACATCGCCGTGGTGGTGTCGGCATGCACGATATTGCGCACCGTGAAACCGGTGACGATGCTCAGCGACAAGCCCCACATGTAGAACGACAAGTCCTCCACGCTATTCATGCGAGCCAGCAAGCGGGGCATGTGATGCTTGACGATATAGGCACCCAGCATGGGCACCAGCAGCACCAGCGCCACCTTCCACAAGATCTGGGCGAACGACGTGAGAAACGGCATATCAAGCGACGGGTCAATGAGCGGAAAAACGAGCGGGACCGCCAGCGCCGTGACAATGTTTGACACAAAGGTGTAGGAGGTCATCGCCTCAATGTCGCCGCCCAACTTTGCCGTGACCACCGCCGCGGCAGCCGCCCCAGGGCCGATGACGCACGTCAACACCCCCTCGGCGAGCACAATGCCGGCAGGGCTCAACTCGAGTGAGAGCACCACGGCGGTGAGCGCCACCACCAGCACCAGCTGAAACACCGTAATCCACACATGCCACCACGCCACACGCAAGCTGTGGAAGTTGACACGACAAAAGTTAGTGAATAGTATCAGTGCCATGAACAGGGGCAACATCGTGTCGACCACCGGCATGAGGCGGTCGCCCATGACATCCAACGCCGGCACAAAAGCGAAGATCAAGTAAACGACAGTGCCGGTCGCCATTGCCACAGGCAAGGTCCAGCGACGCAGCACTCCGATTATCGCCTTGAGCATGAGTGTCACTTGCTTAATTGGCAAGTTGTAAAATTACCACCTGGCCCGGCTTGACAGACGAGCCGGCGGCGATACTTTGCGAGCGCACCCTGCCGTACCCCTTGACACGCACGACCATGCCGGCACCCTCAATGGCGCTTATCGCCTCGCGAGCGCTCAAACCCGCCACATTGGGCATGGTGCCCGCAGTAGCCGCGGCGGGCTTGACAATGTGACGCGTTTGTTTCACTCCCAGCGCGCGCCCCACGTTCTTGTAGGCGTCATCGTCAAGCGAGGCGTGCAACGTTGGTCTGTTGTCTCCGGCAGCCGGCTGCTGAGCCCGATAGTCCGGCTTATTGTCCAGCAAGCCACGCGCATACATGCGCAGGGCAACATTCTTCAACACCATGCCGCTGCTCGCCGCCGCACCACGGTTGGCGCCCAGCATCAACACGATGCACGAGTACTTGGGGTTCTCGTAGGGGAAAAAGCCGCAAAATGCCAGGCGCTTGCGCGACCCGTAGGTATTGGTCCCGGGCTCAATGTGATAGGCAGTGCCGGTCTTGCCCGCGATGTGCACATCGTTGTCCTGCAGCCACTTGCGCGCCGTACCACGGCTGCCCCACACCACGTCGTGAAGCATGATGCGCAACTTCTCAGCATTCTCGGGCGAGCACACTTGCTCACGAATGTAGCTGGGTTGAACTATCGAATCGGGGCGATCACTGCGGCTCAGCTTCTTGATGAGCCTGGGACGCACATACTTGCCATTGTTGGCAATGGCATTGTACATCGCCAGTGTGCACAACGGCGGAATCTCGGTCGAATAGCCGAATGCCATGCGAGTGAGCGCCACGCGGTCGCGCTGCAGATTACCTAACTTGTAGAAGCGCGGCGTGCGCGCCGATGAGATACCGCAATTCAACGGCTCAAAAAATCCCATCTGCTCCAAGCGTTGTCTGAATCCGTCGGGGTTGCTACCATACTTGGCGGTGATGATGCGGCTCATGCCGATGTTTGACGATGTCTCAATAATCTGCCGCGGAGTCAGGGCTGCACCGCCATGCGGGTCGCGAATCACACTGCCGGCATAGGTCCATTGACCTCCGGTAACTATCGGCGCGTCAATGTTGGCAACCGGCGTGCCGTCAACTATAATTCCGTCCTCCAGAGCCACCATCATTGAGATGGGTTTCATCACCGAGCCCGGCTCGAAGCCCAACACCGCATTGTTGCTACCCTCAATATAATCATCACTAATCTCGGGATTCAACTCCAGATTGCTGATGGCTTTGATTTCGCCGGTAGCCACCTCCATCAATATCGCAGTGCCCCACTGGGCATTAGTCTCATGACACATCTTATATAACTCGGTCTCAACGATGTCCTGCATCCCCACATTAATGGTCGTGGTG
>CAMHDX010000293.1 GCA_946183895.1 uncultured Porphyromonadaceae bacterium
GGCTCGGAGATGAATGCCGGCACGGTGATCACCGATGCCGAGCATACCTTCAAGGTGGGCCACGTGTTCGACAGCCGGTTGATGCCCAAGTTCTCGATTCTCAACCCGGAGTTCACCATGACCGTGCCCGACAACCAGATGAGGGCGGGCATCTACGACATCATGAGCCACATCATGGAGCAGTACTTCTCGGACTTCGACGACAACACGAGCGACTACCTTGCCGAGGGGTTGATGCGCTCGCTCATCGTGGCGTCGCGCGCCGCCGTCAAGAACCCGCGGGACTACGAGGCACGTTCCAACATCATGTGGACCGCCACCTGGGCGCTGAACACGCTCATCGGCTGCGGCAAGCGCGAGGACTGGATGGTGCACATGATTGGCCACAGCGTGGGCGCGTGGACCCATGCGCCTCACGGCTACGCACTCGCCGCTGTCTCGATGGCATACTATCGTCGCGCCATGCTGCCCGGTCTGCCCAAGTTTGTTCGCTTTGCCAAGAATGTGTGGAACATCGACGGCAATGGACTGACCGACGAGCAGATTGCCGAGGCGGGTCTCGCCGCACTCAAGGCGTGGATGCTGGAGATTGGCCTGCCACTGACCATCACCGAGCTGGGCGCGAACGCCGACATGATTGCCGGCATCGCCGAGACCACCGTCATCTATCCCGCCGGATATCTTGACTTGTCAAAGCAAGATGTGACCGAAATCCTCAAAGAGAGTTTGTAAAAAATGAAGACAACTATTGCTGTCCGATAAAAATTTCCGTGCGCGTATGCGCACGCGAAAATTTTTATCGGACAGCAATAGAAGAAATTATTCAAGTAGATCAAGTAACCTTATCAATCACTCTATAGCAGAACGACATAGTGCAATAACTAACACTACTGCAAAAACTACAAATTTCATGCTTATCGCATCGGATTTTGTGTCTTAGTCGGGGAGAGGAGGCGGCACGACGTCCTTGCACCGGTCGACGAACCCTCGCGGCGGGTTGGCGAGGTCGCGCTCGTCGGCGCGCGTGACGTAGTAGAGGACGACGCTGGCGACGATGCCGGCGGCGACAATGCCGAGCTCAGTGGCGTTGAAGTAGTGCAGGTTGTTGAACGACAGCAGCGTGACGAGCAAGGTCACTTGGAGCAACACCTTGAGCGCCCTTTTGCCATTGCCCACCGGTGAGGGCTGCGCCATGCCGATGTAGACGCACATTCCCAGCAGAAAGGCGCATAGCGGCAGACCGTAGATGGCGAACTTGAGGTCGTCGTTCTGGGGCCAACCCCAAATCAGACCGGTCAAGGAGACAGAGTAGGCGCTCGTGTCGATGTTGCTGTTGTTGATGGCTGCCGTGCCAACCTCCACCACCGTGTTGACTACCGATTCTGCCACATCGGCGGTGATTGACGAGAAGAGCGCCGGCACGAAGAAAAACGACACAATCGCCATGATGATGAGCAATGTCACGGCGATATTGGCGTTGCGGTCGCTGGTCTTCTTGTTAAACTTGTAGTCGTCGAGCGTGTCGCGAAAGGCGAGGCGGAACTGCACGTAGCAGTAGGCGAGCCCCACCAGAAAGAGCGTCGTCGCCATGGCATAGAATTGCCACTTGGTCAAGCCGGGTAATGTTGTTTCCATAATAGTATTGAGCGTTTAGTATTGATATTGAGTTAATTGACCCCACAAAAATACAAATATTTCCCGTTCCAACAAAATCCAGAGCCGAAATAGTACCTTTAGCCCAGGGGTTGGCGCGCTGTGATGTCAGAGCAGGAAGAAGAGCGACGCGCCTATCACCGAGATGACCGTGCCAACGACGCTGCTCACGCTCACCGGCTGCTTGTAGATCCACCTGTACGGAGCGATGATGAAGATGGGGCTGAGTGCCATGAGTGTGCTTGCCACTCCGGCATCGGTGTATTGCAGCGCCAGCAGCGAGCAGCCCACACCGATGAATGGTCCAAACAACGTGATGAGCAACGCGGTGGAGAGGCTGACGCGGTCGGTCACTGCGCGGTGCAGCGCATCCCAGCCACGAGTGCTGTAGTGCAAGAGCAGGGCGAAGCCTATCGTGCCGGCGATGCAGCGAAAGAAGTTAGCGTAGAACGGCAGCAGCCATGCCGGGCACGGCGCGGCAAGCGAGGCCTCATAGTGATTCATGCCGATCTTGCTCAACACCAAGCCCACACCTTGGCATGCCGCGGCACCCAGGGCAAACAATACGCCATTGAGCGGTAACTGGAGCGACAGCCGGTGGTGGCCGTCATGGCTGCGTCCCAGCACCGAGATTGCGATGCCCGCCAGCGTCACCGCCATGGCGAGTACGCCCTGCCAGCCGATGAGCTGCCCCAGCGTGAGCCATGCCATCACCGCCGCAACCACCGGTGCCAGTGTCATGAATAATTGCCCGAATCGCGAGCCGATAATCAGGTAGCATTGGAACAGGCAAAAGTCGCCGATGACAAATCCCACCATGCCGCTTAGCAACATCCACCCGTATGCCGAGTAACTCGCGCCGGCGGGCAGTGGAGTGCCGGTCACGACCCAGAACAGCAGGCACGAGCACAGCAGGGCTATTGCCATGCGCATCACATTGAGCGGCAGGTTGCCGATGCGCTTGCTGCCATACTCAGCCAGTAACGCTGTCAGCGTCCATGAGAGCGCCACACCTATTGAGATTAATTCGCCTGTATACTTCATAGTAGATGAAAAAATAAAGCATTAAGAAGACATCACGATGGACTCATTCTCAATGCTTTATTCCGGTTGAGCGGTAGACGGGATTCGAACCCGCGACCCTCAGCTTGGGAAGCTGATGCTCTACCAACTGAGCTACTAC
>CAMHDX010000294.1 GCA_946183895.1 uncultured Porphyromonadaceae bacterium
CGATGAGGTGGTCGATGCAGTCCTGGATGTCGCCGTCCATGAAGGCGGGCAGGTTGTAGATGGTGTAGCCGATGCGATGGTCGGTGATGCGCCCCTGGGGGTAGTTGTAGGTGCGAATCTTGGCGCTGCGGTCGCCGGTGCTGACGAGGGTCTTGCGCCGCGAGGCGATGTCGTCGACGTACTTCTTGTGCTCGTTGTCGTAGATGAATGTGCGCAGTCGCGCCAGCGCGCGCTCTTTGTTCTTGGGCTGGTCGCGGGTCTCGGTACACTCGATGAGGATCTCCTGCTCCTCGCCGGTGTTGGGGTTGGTCCACATGTAGCGGAGGCGCACGCCGCTGTTGACCTTGTTGACGTTCTGTCCACCGGCGCCGCTGCTGCGGAAGGTGTCCCACTTGATTTCGCCCTCGTTGATGTGTACGTCGAACGGCTCAGCCTCGGGCAGCACAGCCACCGAGGCGGCGCTGGTGTGCACGCGACCCTGGGTCTCGGTGACGGGGACGCGCTGCACGCGGTGCACACCGCTCTCGTACTTGAGCGTGCCGTAGACGTTTTCGCCGGTTACGCTGAAGATGACCTCCTTGAAGCCGCCGGCGGCGCCCTCGCTGCAGCTTGACATCTGCACCTTCCAGCCGCGCTTCTCGCAGTAGCGGGTGTACATGCGCGCCAGGTCGCCGGCAAACAGCGCCGCCTCGTCGCCGCCTGTGCCGCCACGAATCTCGAGCACCACGTTCTTGGAGTCCTCGGGGTCCTCCGGAATGAGCAGGAGCTTGATTTCCTCCTCCAGCTTGGGCAGTAGGGCAGTGGCGGCATCAAGGTTCTCGCGAGCCAGCGCGCGCAGGTCCTCGTCATTCTCATGCTCGAGCAGGTCGTGCGCCTCGTCGATGTCCGCCATGGCACGGCGATAGCGCTTAGTGACCGCCAGCAGGGTCTCGAGGTGTTTGTATTCGCGCGTCAGCTTGACGTAGCGTGACTGGTCGGCAATCACGGCGGGATCGGTGATCAGCGTCGCGATTTCGTCAAATCGCGCGTCAATGCCATCAAGGCGTTCAAGTAGTGTCATTTACCAGGTTGTAGTATAGATTGGTTAGCAGTGTAAGTTCGCTCCATCGTTGGGCGAGGTGACGCCAAACGATGGAGCGGATTGTCGCGGTTGCTGCGGAGTTATTGGTGTTGGGGACGCAGCAGGTCGTTGACGGTCTTGACCGGGTTGAAGGTCTCGATGGGAACCTCGACGAAGATGGTGTTCCAGTCGCTCATCGAGCCATTCCACAGTCCCGGCAATTCGAGCGCCAGCAGGGTAGTGCCGCCCTTGGACTTCTCGCTAATCAGGCCGGTCTCGGGATCAACAAATTTGCTCAGGTCGAACTTGTTGCCCTTGTAGTCACGGATGTAGCACACCAGGTCAACCGGGTTGAAGTGAGTGCCGCCTTTCATCATAGCGACCGCCTTGTCGTCGTCCGGGTTGATCTGCGCCGCCTCGAGGATTTGGGGCGAATAGCTGCCGTCGGCATTGTAGGCGAGGTATGGACCTCCGCCGGGCTCGCCCTCGTTGCGCACCATACCGCACACGCGAATGGGGCGATTGAGCTTGGCGCACAGGTATGCCTTGAGCTCCTCAGGGCTCATGGTGGCGGTGGCGGGATTGACCGTGAAGAGAGTCTTCTCAACAAATTGCAGAATCTGCTTCAGGTCCTTGGCGGTGGGCTCGCCCTCGAGGGTGTGCAGGTGCTTGGCGATGGTGCGTTGCACCTCGATGAGCAGTCCGCCAATCACTTTCTTGTAGCGCGTAGTGATGGCGCGACGAGCCTGAGGCACGACGTTGTCGATGTTCTTGATGAACACCACGCTCGCCTCGCGCGCCGACAGGTTGTTGAGCAACGCGCCGTGTCCGGCTGGGCGCAGCACCAGTTTGCCGTCGCTGTCGCGATAGGGCGTGCCGTCGGCATTCGCCGCCAAAGTGTCGGTGCAGGCTTGCTGCTCGCTCATGGTGATGGTGAACGTGGCTCCCCACACCTTCTCCATCATGGGCTGCACGCGCTCGATCAGCGCCTTGAACGCGCCGCGATGCTCGGGGCTCACCGTGAAGTGGAGCTGCACGTGGCGGTTGGTGTCGCAAGCGTATTGCGCGCCCTCCTCCATGTGCTCCTCGACCGGAGTGTGAGGCACGCCGCTCGACATGTGGAATTGCAGCAGGCCCTTGGGCATGGCACCGTAGTTGAGGCCATCGGCGCTGAGCAGTGTGCGAGCCACCTCGACAGCGCGGCCCTCGTCAATGAGCTGGTTGGCGCCGATGCCGTAGATGCGCTTGCACGCCGCATTGAGCGAGGCATAGAAGGCGAACTTGTGAATGTTGTTGACAAATGCCGTCTCAAAGTCATTGTCGGGCACGTTGCGACCGCTGTCAACGAACGCGTACAGGTTCTTGAACATGCGGCTGGCAGCACCGCTGGCAGGGACAAACTTCTCGATTGAGCCGCCCTGGGCGCGATAGTCGTTCCAGATGGCAATCAGGCGGTTCTCGTCGCTCGGCGTGATGGGCACAATGCCGTGGCCAAGGGTCGCGGCGCTCTCGAGGCGCAACCACGGGAAACCGGTCTCAAATCTCTTGAGCTGCGCTTGGGCAGTCTCAGCACTAATGCCGCGGTCGGACAATTGATTAAGGTCTTGGTCAGTAAACATGGCTCTTAAAAACGATAAGTGGCACCTAAAGTGAATACTCCCTGATCAATTTTGCGCTCAATGGTGTGGCGATACTCCAAGAAGATGTCGACGCGCTCAGTGATCGAGTAGTCGGCACCGGCACCCAGGTTCAAACCCACGTGGTTCTCCTC
>CAMHDX010000295.1 GCA_946183895.1 uncultured Porphyromonadaceae bacterium
GCGCGACGACCTGCGCGACTTCAAGAAGTTGGGGTGCCCCAGGTTGTTCTTCGCCGTTAGTGCCGGTGCTATGGACTCCATGGTCAACCACTACACCGCCGCCAAGCGACGACGCAGCGACGATGCCTACACGCCCGACGGACGTGCGGGCGCACGACCGGACTACCCCACCATCGTCTATGCCGAGGCGCTCAAGCGCCTGTGGCCCGATGTCCCCGTCATCGTGGGCGGCATCGAGGCCTCGCTCAGGCGTGTGGCTCACTACGACTACTGGCAGGACCGCCTTAGGCCGTCAATCCTCATCGATTCACCTGCCGACATCCTCGTGTACGGCATGGGCGAGAAACCGATGGTCGCAATCGCCGAGCGACTGGACCATGGCGAGAACATCGACAGCATCACCGACGTGCCCCAAACCGTGGTGCGCCAACCATTAGAAGCTATTCCCACTCGGGGCGATGACGTGGTGCTTGCCCCCTACGAGCAGTGCCTGCAGGACAAGCGCGCCCAGGCCGCGAACTTCAAGACTATCGAGGTGGAGGCGAACCTGTGGCACGGTCACACCCTGTGGCAAGCCACCGGCGACATCGCCATTAAGGTGAATCGCACCAATCCTCCCATGACCACCGCCGATATTGACGCGTCGTTCGACTTGCCATACACTCGCCTGCCCCACCCGCGATATCAGGGCAAACGCATTCCGGCCTACGAGATGATCCGCCACTCGGTCACGCTGCACCGCGGCTGTTTTGGCGGCTGCGCGTTCTGCACCATCAGCGCCCATCAGGGCAAATTCATCGCCTCTCGCAGCAAGGCGAGCATCCTGCGCGAGGTCGAGCAGGTGACGCGCATGGCCGACTTCAAGGGCTACATCAGCGACCTGGGCGGACCCAGCGCCAACATGTACAGCCTGGGTGGTAAGGACGTGGAGAAGTGCCAGCGCTGCGCCCGCCCGTCATGCCTGCACCCCAAGCCGTGCCCCAACCTCAACACCGACCACAGCGCGCTGCTCGACATCTATCAGACGGTCCGCTCAATGACGGGCGTCAAGAAGGCTTTTGTGGGCAGCGGCGTGCGCTACGACTTGTCTATGCACCACACCGGCGACTCGCGTGTGGACATGGTGAACCGCCGCTACAACGAGGAGCTCATCCGCTTTCACGTGAGCGGACGCCTCAAGGTGGCACCCGAGCACACAGCTGACGGCGTGCTGAATGTTATGCGCAAGCCTTCGTTTGACCTCTTCAGGCGCTTTAAGGCTCTCTTTGACCGCGTTAACAGCAAGTATGCCCTGCGCCAGCAACTCATTCCATACTTCATCTCCTCACACCCGGGCTGCACCGAGGTGGACATGGCTGAGCTGGCAGCCATCACCCGCGAGTTGGATTTCAAGCTTGAGCAGGTCCAAGACTTTACGCCCACGCCCATGACTGTGTCGACCGAGGCGTTCTACACAGGACTGCACCCCTACACGCTCAAACCGATTTACTGTGCCCACACCAAGGAGGAGAAACTCGCCCAACGGCGCTACTTCTTCTGGTACGACAACAAGTATCGCCGCGAAATCATTGACGCTCTCAAGCGACTGCACCGCACCGACATCATCAAACGCCTCTTCTAAGCACCCTAACGCCAATGAGCCGACTTATCCGACCGGCACAACCGGCCGACGTGCCCGCCATCATGGATGTCATCGCCGATGCCAAGGCTATCATGCGCGCCAACGGCAATCTCCATCAATGGATTGATGGCTATCCGTCAACGGCGGTCATCGCTCACGACATCGCCGCCGGCAATGGCTACGTAATCGTTCAGGACGACGTTATTATCGGCTACTTCGCCTTCATCGCCTCGCCCGAGCCGACTTACGCCCGCATTTACAACGGCAATTGGATAGACGATGCGGCGCCCTACTATGTCGTGCACCGCATTGCCTCACGTCGCGGCGCCCACCACGTGTTTGCCGACATGCTGGACTACTGCTTCGCCCACTGCGCCAACCTGCGCATCGACACCCACCGCGACAACACCATCATGCAGCACAACCTTGCCAAGCACGGCTTCGCCTACTGCGGCATCATCTACCTGGCAAGCGGCGACGAGCGCCTCGCCTACCAGCGCATCCTATAAATCGCACAGTCTGCTCGCGGCGGTCACTCCGCCATCTCGCTGTAGTCGTGGTGCTCGCTCTTGACCAGCACCAGCTTGCCTGAGGCGTCCCACTTGTAAGTGTTGATGTCCAAATCGTCATCGAGGCGCCACACCCCCACTATCTGCTTCTCGGCGGCATAAATCTCGGGGTCGAAGATCCGGTCAAAACCCTCCACCTCGGTCTTGGAAAAGGCGTGCGCCGCTTGGTCCCACAAGAAGGCGGTGTAGGTGAAGTTGCCGAACATGTTGACCGGACCGTTGCACACCATCAGGTCGGCATATCCGTCAAAGTTGATATCCTCTTCCAGTATGGTGCCAAAGCCTTGCCACGTGAGCGTGTCGAGCGGCTCGGCCCACACAGTGCGCACCTCGGTATTGCCCCTGCCATCGGTGATATAAAGCAGGATGCTGTCAGCCATGCACTCGCCGGGAAATTCCTCCTCGTTGACCGACGCCATGACGGTGGTGCGGAATGTGAACTCATCGCGCTGAGGCACATAGTCAGTCAACGCGACACACGGCAACATTAATAACACTAATAGCAATGGAGCAAAATAACGTTTCATGACACGATAGTTTTCTTGATTAATAATTGTCTAAAAAAAAGACACTCCACATGGTCACAATGGCCGTGTGGAGTGTTGCGTTTGACGTTTGAGGCGCACTGC
>CAMHDX010000296.1 GCA_946183895.1 uncultured Porphyromonadaceae bacterium
TCTGCATGTGAACTTTCCTACCTCCCACGCGGTCAAAACGCTTGGTGAGAAAGTGGGCTCGTCCATTCTCTTCGATGAGTGAACATTCAGTCATCTCAATGCCACAGGCTTTAGCCAATTGATAAAACGAGAATTCCAATCGCCCGTAGTTCTCGGTCTCTCTAAAGCCGACATTAGCCGACACTCCATCAAGTTTGATGATGTAATAATCAAATCCCTCAGGCACAGCTACTTGGCCTGAACGGACTTCACCCGTCGCTTTGTTGTAGGCGATAATAGCCTTGGCGCGCTGACCACCGGCAGATGTACCCAGGCGGAGTATCGCAGCGATAGCGGATTTCTTATCAGCCTCCACGTTGACGGCGAATGACGATTTCTGCGCCATGGCTTCGGTAGCCACTTCAACCAACCGGTCAATCTCAAACTTGAGATTCCTGTCGTAAGCCACATCAATGGCAGGCTCAAACTCCAGCGCTCCCATGCAACGCTTTCCCATAAAACAGAGCGATTCTATTGGATTTCCACTTGTGCGTCCCGTTAGCGCTAACCACCTCTCAAACAAGGCCCTACCATAGGTGTCAGGCAGGGAATCGGCCAGCATTCCCGGCAGCCCCATGAAAGTCTCTCTGCCTAAGTTGGCAAAGGTGTAGATTCTTCCTTCACGCACCGGCATCATCAATGGCGATGGCTCAAGGCCGCGCCCCACAAACTCGCGGTCATATTCAATTAAAGGTGCCCACAGGCATGCCAAACATATTGACTCGTGCAACGTCTACCATTCTGACCCGTTCGTTCGTGAGTTATTACTGAGACGGCCTGCTGCACGCCGGCGTCGATGCGTCGCCGCATTGGATTGCACCATTTGATAGTACTCACTTGGACTCAGCTGCTCCTCTTCGACCACGGGCTGTAGCACTTCAAGCTCTCCCAACGTGCGCAACACTCTGAGTAAGGTCTCAAAAGAGCCGATTTCGCCCTTTTCAATTTTCTTCAAAGAGGACACCGACACCCCCGCTGATGCCGCAAGGCTTTGCTGCGTCACATTTTGTCGCAACCTCGCGCCTTTCAAGCGACCACCTATTTTGCTCATAATCGCCGCATCGGCGAGCATATAAATATTGTCCATAACAGCTTAATATTAAACTTTAACGCTGCAAATATACAAATAATGGTTTAATTTTCAACTATTAAGTGGCAAATATTTTTACGTGCGGTGCGGGGATAGTGGGACTCGCAGCTTGACCTAAGTGTAACAAGTCAAACTGCCCCGCGACGCTTGCCGGTGGCAAGCGCGCGGGGCAGTCGCATTATCCTACTCTTCCTAAACTTCAGCCCTTGATCACGGCGACTGGCAGCAGGCGGGTCTTCACCTTCACCAGGTCCGCCTCAAAGGCGATGACCTGCTCGATGTCCTTGTAGGCACCGGCGGCCTCCTCGAGGTCGCGCTTGGAGCGGATGGCGTGGACGATGCCACGGTCATCCAGGCGCTTCACCTCATCGTCGAGCGAGAGGGTGTTGATAGCGGCGGTACGGCTCATCAGTCGTCCGGCTCCATGCGAGCAGCTGTTAAACGACTCGGGATTGCCCAGACCCTCGACAATGTAGGACGCAGTGCCCTGCGAGCCGGGGATGATGCCGGTGACGCCTTCACGAGCCAGCGTCGCACCCTTGCGGTGAACGATGACGTTCTCGCCGTAGTGCTGCTCCCAGGCGGCATAGTTGTGAGCGATGTTAATCATAGGCTCAAACTCAATGCCGGGCAGCGCATCGGCAAGGACCTCCTGGATGCGCTCCATCATCAGGCGGCGGTTGCACAGGGCGAAGTCCACGCAGTACTGCATCTCGGCCCAGTAGTCGTTGAACTCCTGGGTGCGCAGGGGCAGGAAGGCAAGGCGCAAATCGGCGGAAACTACCGAGCACCAGCGCTCGTTGAGCGTGGTGGCAAGACGGTTGTAGTAGTCACCCACCTGCTTGCCCAGGTTGCGGCTGCCGGAGTGAATCATGATCCACAGGTAGCCGTCCTCGTCGCGCTGCAGCTCGATGAAGTGGTTGCCGCCACCCAGCGTGCCCACCTGGCGCTGTGCCGATATATACTGCAACTTGACCACATGCAGCTTGTCGATGTCATGCCCCTGAGGCATGTAGCGCTCATCCTGGCGCTCATTGTGATGCGCCATGCCCAGTGGAATGCGCTTGCGGATGTTGCGCATGATGTTCTTGCGCAGCACATCAATGGGGATGTCGGCGACGCGCCACGAGGTCTTCACGGCGCACATGCCGCACCCGATGTCCACGCCCACGGCGTTGGGAATGACGACATTCTTGCATGCCAGCACACCGCCGATTGGCATACCCATGCCGGCATGCACGTCGGGCATGATGGCAAGGTGGTGGAAGAGGAAGGGCAAGGTCGTCAGATTGCGAATCTGACTCATCGCCGTCTCCTCGACGTTGTCAGTCCATATCTTGACCGGACGGTTATTGATTATTTCGACTTTTTCCATAATCTTCGTTTAAATTTCAATGTTGTTAATTACAGCCAGCGCGTCCTCTCCCCTATCGACTGCCGCGAGCACGTCAAACACGCGGTCGCTCCAACCGGCAATCAGATAGACATCGGGCTCGGCGAGGCGCAAGGAAGGTGTAATGATAAAAATGGTGCGACTGCCGCGCAGAGCGTTGAATCAAGGTTACTAATCTTGTGCTCATCTATCTAATGAAGTAACTCTGCGCTACAGCAACCACCACCATGGTTTATCACGACCATCAATGAACGCTGTCTTAAAATTGTGGTGCAAAGTACTTTACGCGCT
>CAMHDX010000297.1 GCA_946183895.1 uncultured Porphyromonadaceae bacterium
CGTCGCCGCCACGCTGGGTGTTGAGACCCTGCGCGACGCCACGAGGGAGATGCTCGATGCCGCCCGCGACCGCATCAGCGCGGAAGACTACAAGCGCGCCCACTACGTGATTGGCGAGAAGCAGCGCGTGCTCGACGTGTGCGACGCGCTGAACCGCGGCGACATGGAGACCGTGGGTGCCAAGATGTACGAGACCCACCACGGGTTGAGCGCCGACTACGAGGTCAGCTGCGAGGAGCTCGACTACCTCAACGACATCGCCCGCGAGATGGGCGTGACCGGCAGCCGCATCATGGGCGGCGGATTTGGCGGATGCACCATCAACCTGGTCAAGAACGAGCTGTACGATGCCTTCATTGCCGAGGCCAAGAAGCGGTTCAACGCCAAGTACGGCCACGAGCCCGTAGTCATCGACGTAGTGATCAGCGACGGCGCTCAGAAGTGCGAGTAAACCAAGCGACTGAGATGACACCGACAATGAGAAAGGTGGACACGCCTCGGGGCGTGTTCACCGTGTACAAGTTAGAGAACAGCATCGGCGCCAGCGTAGAGCTGTCGTCGTTCGGTGCCGGCATAGTGAGCGTCACGGTACCCGACCGCGAGGGCAAGATGGCCGACGTAGCCTTGGGCTACGCCAACGTCGGGGACTACGACCACGACGGTCCGTGCGCCGGCAAGGTGCCCGGGCGCTACGCCAACCGCATCGCTCGCGGCGACCTCGTTGTTGACGGCAAGCAATATCAGCTCGCCATCAACAACGGCCCCAACGCCCTGCACGGCGGCCCCGAGGGCTTCCAGAACCAGCTGTGGGATAGCAAGGTCGAGGGCGAGGCAGTGGTGTTTGAGCTCCACAGCCCCGATGGCGATGAGCACTACCCCGGCAACCTGCACGTCACGGCACGCTACACGTGGAGCGACGACTGCCGGTTGACACTCAAGTTGCACGCCGTGAGCGACGCCGCGACAGTGATCAACCTGACCAACCACTGCTACTGGAACCTCGGCGGTCACGACAGCGGCACAGCGCTGGACCACATGCTGCAGCTCAACGCCACACGCTACCTGCCCACCGACGACACCCTGATACCCACCGGCGAGTTAGCCCCCGTGGCAGGGACGCCGATGGACTTCACCGCGCCCAAGCGCATCGGTGAGGAGATCAAGGCAGACTTTGCCGCGCTGCACTACGGCAAGGGCTACGACAACTGCTGGGTAGTCGACAACGCCGAGGGCGGCGCCACGTGGCACGCCCGCCTGGTCGACCCCAAGAGCGGCCGGCGACTGACCGTAGTCAGCGACCAGCCCGGCGTGCAGGTGTACACCGGCAACTGGCTCGAGGGCTGTCCCGAGGGCAAGGGTGGACACGTGTACCACGACTATGATGCCGTGGCGATTGAGTGCCAGGGATTTCCCGACGCGCCACACCACGCCAACTTTCCGCGGCAGCAGTACGGCGCCGGCGAGGTGTACGAGCGGTGCATCGAGTTCCGGTTTGATGCTAATGCTTAATGCACAATGCACAATGCACAATGCAGAATGCACAATTCATAATGCACAATTCATAATGCACAATTCATAATGCACAATGCACAATGCAGAATTCTGAATTGACGACAACTCGGAGTACTCGGATAAATAGAGGGCATGAGCGGTGGCGGCGGGTGGTCTGACGCCCCGACGGGGCTATGATGGGGGTTGTGACTTGTTTACAGGGGTTTACACCCCTGCCTAGGCCCTGGTCACCCCTAACGGGGTTTGCCGGCGTCGCGAGAGGCATTGCTGCCTAAGCCCTTGTCACCCCTAACGGGGTTTGCCGGCGCCGCGGTGGTTATCAGAATTAACTGGCAACAAGTAAAGAGAGACATACATTATTAATTTAAACCTTAACAAGATAACAGACAGTAAATGAAACCAACATTATTTGTACTGGCTGCCGGCATGGGCAGCCGTTACGGCGGTCTGAAGCAGCTTGACGGGCTGGGCCCTCACGGCGAGACCATCATGGACTACTCAATCTACGACGCCATCCACAGTGGCTTTGGCAAGGTCGTGTTCGTAATCCGCAAGGACTTTGAGGCAGACTTCCGCGAGAAGATTTTGTCAAAATATGAGGGACACATTCCCGTGGAGGTTGTGTTCCAGAGCGTGAACGACCTGCCCGAGGGCTTCGTCTGCCCCGCCGAGCGCGTCAAGCCGTGGGGCACGAACCACGCGGTGCTGATGGGCAAGGACGTGATACACGAGCCATTTGCCGTGATCAACAGCGACGACTACTACGGCCGCAACAGCTTTGAAGTGATGGCCCGCGAGCTGCAGTCATTGCCCGAGGGCAGCACCGACCACTACAGCATGGTAGGCTTCAAGGTCGGCAACACCATGAGCGAGAGCGGCACTGTGTCGCGCGGTGTGTGCGAGGAGAGCGACGGCTACCTGACCGGCGTTGTGGAGCGCACCAGCATCGGCTACGACGCCAACCACGACATCGTGTTCACCGACGAGAACGGCAGCGAGCAGCACTTAGCATTCGACACTCCGGTGAGCATGAACTTCTGGGGCTTCACTCCCGACTACTTCGCCCACAGCGAGGAGTACTTCAAGAAGTTCCTGAGCGAGAACATCGACAAGCCCAAGGCAGAGTTCTACATTCCCACGCTCATCAACGAGATGGTAGAGCAAGGGACCGGCAAGGTCAAGGTGCTGACCACCGAGAGCAAGTGGTTTGGCGTGACGTATAGCGCCGACCGGCAGGGAGTGGTGGACAAGTTCGCTGAGTTGCACGCCACGG
>CAMHDX010000298.1 GCA_946183895.1 uncultured Porphyromonadaceae bacterium
AGACCGGCAAGTACTTGTTCAACGTGGGCTACTCCAGCGGCGGCTTTGACGCCCTGGCGGTACAGAAGGAGGTTGACAACAACCATCGCGGCGAGATCAAGATTGACAAGACCTTTGCCGGCGGTAGCCCCAGCGACCTGATGGCAGTCTACGAGGACTATGTCAACACCGATGCCATCACCTATCTGGTGTCGGTGCCCCTGATGCTGGTCAGCTACAACGAGAGCGGCAAGCTCGGCTACGACTACAACGACGTGTTCAAGCCCCTCATTGCCGACCACATCAACGATTGGATTCTCTCCAAGGAATATTCCACGCAGCCCATCAACGACATGATTGGCCGCGAGCACCTGGTGAGCGACATGCTGCAACCCGCCTTCATGGACGTCAACAGTCCCGAGGCGGTACCCATGACCGACTTGATGAAGAAATTCTCGATTGCTACCGATTGGAATGTCGACCCCGAGGACAACATCTTCCTGTTCCACTCGCGTGACGACGACTATGTGACCTTCCAGGCAGCCCGCATCCTCACCGACTACCTCGCCGCCAACGGCATGGAGAAGAGCATCATCCCCGGCCGCACCAACCTGCAGACCAACCTTGTTGTCAAGAAGATGGGTCACCTCACCGCCACGCTGGTCTACCTCGTGCAGAGCGTCGCCGGTCTCAAGGCATGGCCCGCCATCCACGCCACACCCGAGACCGAGGCTGCCTTCAACCAACTCATCAGCAAGGAGCTCAACATCACCGAGACCCTTATGGGCCTTGAGGCGATGGGTCTTGACATCCGCAAGCTCGTCAACTACCTGAGCGCGCAGGGCATTCCCCTGACCTACGAGGTGTTCCTCGGCGTCCTCTACGAGCGCCTGGGCATCACCCCCGCCGAGTTTGCCGAGATGTGCGACGATTCGGGTCTGAGCGCCGAGAATATTCAGGAGTTCTTCACCTACATCAACAGCCTGATTGAGGAGCCCGAGGGCGAGCCTGAGGGTGAGCCTGAGGGCATCAAGCGCGCGCTTGACGCCTCAAGCACGGTCAACCCCGTCAAGCAGTATGAGTTCCAACTCAACCGCTGGCTCACCAAGGCAGGCCTGATGCAATAAGCCGGCCCGCCACTGCCGCCTAAACATGGCAGTGCCACACATTCACGAGGGGAACCGCAATGCGCGGTTCCCCTCGTGAATTATACACCAGCTGCCTCATATAGTTGCCATAGACTCTATAGCTGCAATAGTTCCCCAGCGTACCGGCCGTTGAGTGCAAGGTGACATCGAGTTGGCATCGTCGCCTTGACAATTGTGAATTGTGAATTATGAATTGTGAATTATTGTAATTTTGTCTATATTTGCAAGTTTTTAAGTTGCAAGACTGATGAAGCGCATAATTCTGCTCTGGCTACGCAATATAGCGATATTCATGTTCACGTTCTCGGTGACGTCGGTGGTGTTGTTCAAGTGGGTGCCTGTGTACCTGACGCCGCTGATGCTCTCGCGCGCCATTGACCACATCGCCGACGGGCACTTGCCGCGGCTGCACCACAAGTGGGTGTCGATGGACGAGATTAGCGACAATGCTGCCCAGGCGGTGCGCGCCAGCGAGGACCAGCGGTTCCTTGACCACAGCGGTTTTGACACCGAGGCGATGAAGCAAGCCATTGACGAGGCAAAGCGCGGCAAGCGCCAGCGCGGCGCAAGCACCATCAGTCAGCAGACCGCCAAGAACGTGTTCTTGTGGAACGGTCGCAGCTGGTTGCGCAAGGGCCTGGAGGCGTGCTTCACCGTGATGATTGAGGCGGTGTGGGGCAAGCAGCGCATCATGGAGGTCTACCTCAACGTCGCCGAGACCGGCGACGGCATCTACGGCATCGAGGCGGTGAGCCGCATCAACTTCAACAAGAGCGCCAAGCAGCTTACTGAGGGCGAGGCGGCGCTGATAGCCGCCACGCTGCCCAATCCGCGCGAGCGCAACAGCGCTCACCCCACGCCCTACCTGCGCAAGCGCCGCGCCCACATTGTCAAGCAGATGCACAATCTGCACCCGTGGGCGCGCGACCTCGAGCTTCACGGCCTCACAACCGATAACAAGGATGCCAACGACAAGTCAAGCAAATAACCGCATCGTCTACCTTGACGTGCTGCGCATCGTGGCAGGCGCGGTCATGGTCTTCGGCCATGCCCGCATGCTGTATTACGGCGTGGACCACCGCTCCACGCTGCACGCCGTGCACACCACGCTGCTTGACGGCCCCAACATCTTCCTGATGATAACCGGCGCGTTGCTACTGCCGGTGACACGCTCCTGGCGCGAGTTCATGGCACGCCGGTTGCCGCGTGTGGCATGGCCGTTGCTGGTGTGGACCGTGGTGTATCTGGTCATCGGTTTCGCGCGTGGCACCAGGACGTGGCGCGACGTGCTGATGTTGCCCATCATGCCCGCCAACGGCATCCTGTGGTACCTGTACATGCTCATTGTCATCTACATCACTTTGCCGGTGGCGAGCGTGGCGATTGAGGCGATGGGCAAGCGCGGCGTGCAGGTCTATCTGGTGTTGTGGGTGTTGTCGTCGTTGATCCCCTTTGAGCACGGCGTGATCACGTCGCTCACCCCGCCGCAGCACCCGCTCGCGATGTTCCACAACTGCTACGGCTACGTCGTGCTGGGTTATTACCTGCGTCGGTGGCCGTTGCCGCTGTTCACATGGCGGCACGGCTGGTGGATAGCGCTGGTGATGGTGCTGGGCATGGTGGCGGTGCCGTGGTTTGAGTTC
>CAMHDX010000299.1 GCA_946183895.1 uncultured Porphyromonadaceae bacterium
GTCTACACCCTTGTAGTGACCGCACAGGATGATGATGTTGTGCAGCAGCGACAGCTCGTTAGCGACAGGCTGCGACAGCAACTCGCCGTCGGGCGAGGTGAAGATTACCTCGTCGTAGTCGCGCTCCGCCTTTAGCGCGGTGATGCAACGGTACACCGGACCGATGGTCATCACCATGCCTGCCTCGCCGCTGAAGGCGTAGTCGTCGACCTTGCGGTGCTTGTTCTCGCTGTAGTCCCGCAGGTTGTGAACATGAAACTCAACGAGCCCTTTGTCTTGGGCCCGTTTGAGGATGCTGATGCCCAATGGCGATTCTAGCACCTCGGGCGTGACGCTCAGGATGTCAATACGCATCGCCACCCGCCAAGCTGTGATTATAGTATGACGTGTCGCCGGTGATGTCCTTCACCACCTCGATGCAGGGCGGCAACTTCACGGGCTCGCCCTCCTCGATGCCCTTGGTCTCAAGTATCACGAGGCCCTCGAGGTTCCCGTGGTAGGTGTCAAGCTCGATGTACTGCCCCTGCCAGATGAAGCTGCTGCGGTGCTTGATGATGGTGTTCATGTCGGGATCGGCGAGACCGAGCATCATCTCGTACAGGCTGTTGTTGATCTGGCGCTCGGTGACAAGCACCTCGTTGTCGCTGATCTTCTTCTTGGTGGTGTGCACGTACACGTAGCGTCCCTGCCAGCCGCGCTTGCGCAGGCGTACCTCGCTGCGCTGGTCGTTGGTGCGCAGGTAGGTCTGGATGATGTCGTTCTCGATGGTGTCGGCGGGCAACGGACCCACAATCTTGACAATGTACTTGCGCTCCAGCTCGATGGGCTGCGGCAATCCCAGCACTCCGCCAATCTCCTTGATCACGCGCTTCATCTTGGCGTTGAAGTCGTCGTGGTTGTTGATCACGCGCAGGTGGGGGTGACCGGTCCACGCCTTGATGACCTTCTTGTCGAGCGAGCGGGCAATCTGCAGTCCCTCCTCGCTCATCTGCTCGTAGCGTTGGGCGTTGTTGGCGGTTGTGTAGTACTGCTCGGCACCGTCGGCGGCGCTGACCAGGTGCAGCACCGCGTCGTAGCGCTCGCGCAGCTCGGCACTCGAGGTGCCCACGGCGCGCGTCAGCTCCTCCCACATCTCCGGCGCCATGTACGCCGAGATGTCCATCGTGCCGCGATCGCACACGATGATGCACGGCTGCTCACACTCCTGAGCCATGCGGTAGAACTTGTCCTCAAGGGACATCTGTATCTCTAATGTCGCTTTCTCGCCCTGATAGAAGAACCCCTTGTTGGTCGTCAGGTAGTTCATGCCGGCGGCGGTGAACATGGTGGGTACCTCCGGAAGCGTGAACACCTGGTAGCCCAGGCTGGTGAAGTGCTCAACAATCTTGGTCAAGGCGGTTGTCTTGCCGGCGCACGGACCGCCGGTCAGGACGATGCGAGTGATATTTGCCATCTGATGAAAAAACTATGTTGTTGGTTGTAGTGATGTTTAACGGTCGCAGGCACAACTCATCAGCCACCCGCAATCAAGGCATAGTGCTCATGCAGGCAACCCTAAGTGTGTCAAAACGAATTGCAAAAATAATAAAACTTTCCGGTATTGGCAATTAACTCTTTAGTTTTAAGAATTTTTAGCGATACACCGCCCGTTTGCACCTCCTGCAACGTTGTCGCTTGTACGAGTACGTGTTTCTTTTTGAAAAAAAATGAACATTTTCCTGCCGATAAATCATATTTTCTCCGTAGGAAAATTCCCCTTTTAGATACGCCTCAAGGCCCAAACTTTACCCAAAATCGAAAAGAATCGCTAACTAATTGATAGTTAGCGATTCTATTTGTGGTCCCACTTGGGCTTGAACCAAGGACTCCCTGATTATGAGTCAGGTGCTCTAACCAACTGAGCTATGGGACCGCTATCTCGGCAGAGGCACATCTGCCTGGCAATAGCGACTGCAAAGGTAGCACAAATTCTTGAGAATCCGAAATTTTTTGGAATTTTAGTGCAACCGCACTTCATTTTTGTGCCTTAATGGGCCGAGACATCGGCTTTCCCCTTGCCGCTTTGTGTGCCGCCCCGCGAGCATAATGACCTCGATAGCCTCTATAGTTTCTATAGCTACTATGTGGGCAGGGGCGCGGCAATCGGTCACTACAGCCATCACGATGACTTCACGAGGCTTCGCGTGGGAGCGTGACCACCACTCGCTACGCCGCATGGCAACAACAAAACAAGGGAGGCCTTGCTTCGGTTACATGACCACCCGTGTAGCGCATAGCAGAATCGAACTGCTCTTTCAAGAATGAAAATCTTGCGTCCTAACCGATAGACGAATGCGCCAACCGCACCGTGCAACCCGCAGGCTCGCACGGCGGTGATAACGTTATGACCCTTTAGGCTGCGCCCAACTTGTTGACCAGCTTCGCCAACTTTGACTTCAGGTTCGCGGCTTTATTCTTCGAAATGACGCTCTTGCCTGCCAGTTTGTCAAGCATCGCTGTCACCTTCTTGTATGCCTCGGCCGCTGCAGCGGCATCGGTCATCTTGCGCAAGTCACGCACTGCGTTGCGCATGGTCTTGGCGTAATAACGATTGCGAAGGCGACGGGCCTCGGCTTGACGAATTCTCTTTTTTGCTGACTTGTGATTTGCCATCTTTTAATTATTGTTTCTTGTTGTTTTATAATTAGTTATTGTAGCGCATAGCAGAATCGAACTGCTCTTTCAAGAATGAAAATCTTGCGTCCTAACCGATAGACGAATG
>CAMHDX010000300.1 GCA_946183895.1 uncultured Porphyromonadaceae bacterium
GATGTTGCTGCCGCACTTGTTCCAGTCGTCGCGATAGGTGTCGTGGTTGTCAACAAAGGTCACGGCGTAGCGGTTGTAGCTCGCATCGGCGCACAGACCCTTGTCGTTGAGCGCGCTCCAGGTGCCGCTGCAAGCCTCGTTGATGCGATACTTGAGCGCAAAGTCAAAGGTCGCACTCTGAATCTCACCGATGCCGTCGTTCCACTGGTGGGTGTCGTCGAGCCACTTGCGCAGCAGGTCGGCGTTGCCATCCCAGTACTCACCCACGCAGAAGGTGGGCTTGGTCGCGTTGTTGTACACGCCGGTGTAGTAGCCGGCGTAGCCCTTGGTCATGTCTAAACGGAAGCCGCTGTAACCCAGCTCGTTGAGCAGGTAGTCCATGTAGGTGATCACGTTGGCCTGCGTCGTGGCGTTGGTGTGGTCCAGGTCACGCGAACCGTCAAAGTCCTCGCCCTCGTCGGCAGCACCGGCGGTCTTGAAACCATTGCTGTTGCACTCGTCGGTGTTGCAAATCTGAGCATACGTGTCGTTGTCCCACTGCACCTTATAGGTCTTGCCGGTCACCTTGCCGGTTGCCGTCTCTTGGGCGAAGTCACACCAGTCTCTCACACCACTCTTGTGGTTGATCACAAGGTCCATGAGGATGCCAGTGCCCTTGCGGCGGTAGGTCTCAATCATGCTGCGCAACGCGGTCTCGTTGCCAAAGCATGAGTTGTGACGCAGCCAGTAGACCGGAGCGTAGCCCATCTGCTGGGAGGTGCCGCTCTGGTCAACACTGCCCGAGTTGGGAACCCAAATCAAGTCAAACAAGTCGCCCAACTCGTCGACCTGACTCTCCAGGGTCGCCCACTTGGTGTCATCATAACTGTCCCAATAAAAACCCTGTAACATCACGCCCGCATAGTTGGCGGGCCATCCTGCCGCCAGTGCCAGCATCGGCATGCAGGCGGTGAAAAGTAACGTCCAAATCTTTTTCATCAGTTAGTACTATAATGGTTGATAAATGTTAATCAATCTCGACAAACAAAATTACATATTTATGTCAAACCCGAGTTTGCGCCGATTGATTTAATTGCCGCAAATTAACCGCAATCGTTTGCACGATGTCGCGCCCATTCATGTATGTTACCTTTAGGTGACTTTTTTGTAACTTGTTGTTCAAAATGTATTAACTTTGCACCGCCGTTGTGGCAACCAAATCATTATGACAATGACCGCAAAGCAAAATATCATCTTCTTTGACGACACTGAGACGCGCCGTCACCTGTTGCCGCTCACCTACACGCGGCCGGCTTGCCACCTGCGCATCGGCATCACCACCATTGAGCAAAAGTGGCGCGCCTTCCTGGGCGAGAGCCATCGCTACAGCTATCTCACGGCAAGCTACCTCAAGACCAAGTTTCCCACAGCAGCGCGCCATCACAACCTGATGATAGCAGCCCACGTGGTGCCCACGCCCGAGCTTGCCGAGCAGGTGCTCGCCTTGCGCTACGGCGATGCGTTGCTTGCCGACGACGGCTCGCTGGTGGCGTTTAACGGTGCGGCGGGCGAGTTTGACAATCGCGCATGGGGACGCACTGTCCAGGTCTCACGGCCGGTGATGGCTATCACGCGGCTCTATCACATCTTCCTCAACAATGCGGTGGTGCTGGAGCAGGACTTTGACCGCCTCACTGCCGGACGCACGTCGGCTCCGTTGTCATCAACCTGCACACTCATTGGTCCTGCCGACCGGTTGTTCATCGAGCCGGGGGCCTACGTTGAGGGTGCCACTCTCAATACGCGCGAGGGGTGCATCTACATCGGTCCGGATGTCGAAGTCATGGAGGGCGCGTGCATCCGTGGCCCGTTCGCCGCGCTGGACCATGCCAAGGTACGCATCGGCGCCAAGGTGTATGGCGCGACCACGCTGGGGCCGCACGTCAAGATTGGCGGCGAGGTGGAGAACAGTGTCTTTATCGGCTACAGCAACAAGGCGCACGAGGGCTTCCTGGGCGACGCGGTGATAGGCGAGTGGTGCAACATCGGTGGCGGCACAACAGCCAGCAACCTCAAGAATGACTATGGCGAAATCAAGATTTGGGACTACCAGGAGCAGCGGTTCACGCGCACCGGGCTGCAGTTTTGTGGCCTGATGATGGGCGACCACAGCAAGTTGGGTGTCAACTGCATGATTAACACTGCCACGGTGATTGGTGTTGGTGTTGAGCTGCATGGAAGCGGCTTTCCGCGCAACTTCGTGGCATCGTTCCAGACCGGAGGCCCCGCGGGATATAATACTGTGGCGCTGCCGGCGTTCTTTGACATGGCGGCGCGCGTGATGGCGCGTCGCGGCATCGAGCTCACCGATGTGGACCGCGCCATCTTCACCTCCATCTACAACTTGAGCGACAAGTTCCGCTAACGTGACAAAATGACACCAAAGGCTGCAGAAAATCATGCAGAAAATCGGCAGAAAAGCATGCAGAAAATCATGGTAAATGCTTGCAAGAGTCAATAATTATGATGAAATTTGCAGTCAAGTTGCGGACAGCAGTGATTTCAATCTGTTTCAATCATCGCAAACCCGCATAAAGTTAGTGATGTACATGACCTTTTTTGACACTAATTCATTAACTGATTAATTCCGTCCGCGGGGTTAATCACAATAATTCATCCACTACAATGAAGCATAAAAATGTTCTTTTCATGCTGGCGACGCTCATAGTCGCCGCGCTGTCGACCCCCGCCTCGGCCTACGACTTCATGGAGGACGGC
>CAMHDX010000301.1 GCA_946183895.1 uncultured Porphyromonadaceae bacterium
GGCGGTGAGCACTTCGTGTTCTTCCAGCCCATCTTCAACATCGCCGACGCCGCGCTCACCGTGAGCGTGTTTGTGCTGATATTGTTCTACGCCCGCACCCTCGCTAAGGACGATGAAGGGTAACGCGAGCTTGATAGTGCTGTTGATGTGCCTGCTCATGGCGGCATGCGGCAAGACACCGCGCGGCATCATCGACGAGGACGACATGAGCGGCATCATGGCGGACTTGCTGCTTGGCGACTCCTACATCAACCTCAACGGCGCCGACTTTCCCAACGACAGCACCCGCCAGGCGCTCAAGCAGAGCATAGTGGAGCGCCACGGCTACACCATGCGCGACTACGACTCATCGCTGGTGTGGTATGCCCACAACATGGAGGTGTACAAGGACGTGCTCGACCGCACCGTTGAGCGTCTCGAGAAGAGCGGCTCGAACATCCCCGACGACGTGCCACAGGGCGCGCAACAGCAGGGACCCAAGCGCTACCCCACCGTGGGCGACACCGCCGACCTCTGGGCTGACGCCGAGCGCACCCTGGTCGTCGCACCCACCCGGGGCGATCTCACCTACTTCAACTTCGAGACACTTGACGACAAGCAGCCCGAAACGGGCGACCGCTACGAGCTCATCTTCAAGTATTTGACTCAGAATTGCCGCTTAGTGGTGATGCTCGCCGCCGACTATCCCAACGGCACGACGCAATACATGACACGCACCACCAACTACAACGGGTGGACCCACATCGCCCTGCAGACCGACTCCACCGACAAGCCGCGACGCGTGTACGGCTACATCGCCTACGGCAGCGACGCTCCGGTGAGCATCGGCTACATTGACAGCCTGTGCATCCTGCGCACCCGCCTCAATCGCGAGCAGTACAACTACATCAACACTCACCGCCGCGCCGTGCGTCAGCCATGACAAGCATAATCACTACCCGTCGCATCCCGCGCTTGCCATGACACGCTACATCAGCAACTACACCATCGCAGCCGGCTCGCCGCGTGTGCTCATCAACCACGTGACGACCATTGACGACGACGGGCGCCTGGTGAGTATCAAGCCCTTTGTCGCCGAGCAGCGCGCCACGCTGTACGTTGACCGCCCGGTGGCGGTCGTGCCCGCGGGCTTCAACGCCGCCGCGCTGCCGCACGACCTGCGTGACGCCGCGCGGCTACTCGCCATGCTCCCCTCGCCCACCGGCAAGCCGGTGGACATCGTCAAGCTATAGCCGAGCACTCGAGCAATCGAGCGGTCGAGGCGGCGAGCGCTTAATCGCTCGAGGCGTCGAGTTGATTGTAAAAATAAGTGGGAATGGGGGTGTCAAAGGCGAGTTGCTCGCCGGTGACCGGATGGGTGAACGCGAGCACACACGCGTGCAGACACAGGCGCGAACCCGGGTCGTGCTGAGTGCCGTACTTGCCGTCCCCCACCACCGGATGGCCGATGTCTGCCATGTGAACACGTATCTGGTTCTTGCGACCGGTGGACAGGCGCAGCTCCACCAACGTGCGGTCCTCGCCCCGCTCGAGCACATGCCACGACGTTGACGCAAACCGCGAACCGGGCACCTCGACCGGCGTACTGACCACCGTCATCGAGCGCGTGTCGCGCAGGTAGCTCTCCACAACGCCGTCGTCCTGCTCCATCACGCCCTCAACCACAGCGACATAGCGGCGGTCAAACACGCGCTCATGCCAGTTGTCCTGCAGTTGCTGCTGCACGTCAACACTCTTGGCGTACATCATCAGGCCCGACGTGCGACAATCCAGACGGTGGACCACATGGGCGGTACACCGCTGCCCCTTGAGGGCGAAGTAGCGGTCGAGCAGCGACTTCATGTTGAGGCTGTGCGCTCCCACAGGCATCGACAACACCCCCTCCGCCTTATCGGCAACCACAAGCCAACGGTCCTCATACACGATGTTGTAATGAGGCGAGAGCTCGGCGGCGCTGCGCTTGCCACGCGAAATCGTCACCGACGCGCCCGCAGGCACGACGGTATTGACATTGGTGGCGACGCGGCCGTCAACACTCACCGCGCCGTGGCTGAGCAGCGACTTCGCCTTGTTGCGGCTGATGCCGTCAAGCAGAGTCATCACCGCCTGCAATAGCGGCATCTCCTCGCGCACGGTGAACACCGACGCGCGATTGTTGTCGTGAGGCACCCGCCTCTTGTTGTCACGATAGGCCATATTGTTGAGAAAAAATAGGGTCTTTAGCTTTAAGGACTTTAAGGACCTTTGCTATTACTTGTCAAAGAGGTGGCGCAGGCGCTGGAAGAGCGTCTTCTTGACAGCCTCGCTGGGACGGACATGCGGCCCCTTGGCAAGCTGCTCGATGGCAGCGCGCTCGTCGCTGTTGAGCGACTGCGGCACATAGACCATCACGTTGACCAGCAAGTCGCCGTTGCCTCTGGCGCGCAGGTGCGGAATGCCCTTGCCACGCAGGCGCAACACACTACCGGGCTGCGTGCCCGGGTCGATTGTCACCAGCACATGACCGTCGACGGTGGGAACCTCAACCTTGCCGCCCAGTGCGGCGGTAGAGAAGTCAATCATCAGGTTATAGACCAGGTCGTCGCCGACACGCTTCAGGTTGGCATCGGCAATCTCCTCAATCTCGATGTAGAGGTCGCCCGGAATGCCTCCGCCCGGAGCATCATCACCGGCACCTTGCTTGGTGAGTTGCATGCCGCTGGCGACACCGGCGGGATAGAGCACCGCGGCGATCGTCAGGGGCACTTCC
>CAMHDX010000302.1 GCA_946183895.1 uncultured Porphyromonadaceae bacterium
CTGATAGCCTCCAACTACTGGCCTGCATTGATGGGCAACCGCCGGGTTGCATAAGCCACAATTATAAATTGAAAAGTGAATAAATAATGTGTTAAAAATTTGATTATAATTCTAAAAATCTGTAACTTTGCAAGCACCGTGAACAACTAATCTGTAATCACCAATCTATCTATACCGTAGCATGAAAACAAAGTTACTGATACTAATCGCGACAGTCGTGTCGTGGTGGAGTGCCGCCGTGGCTCAGTCGTCGTTTGGCAACGTGCCGGCGACCGTGAGCGTGAACGACGTGACCGTCACCGGCGAATATGACCTGGTGTACCACATGCGCCGTGAGAGCGCCCTCAATCCCGCCACCGGCCGCATGGAGACCGTGCGCTACCCCGACTCGGTGATGAGCATACCGTCCGACCAGTTTGACACATGGGCTCCGGCCCGCCAGCGCCGACGCGCACAGGCGTCGACCGACTTTGAGGACACCGGCTGGGCATTTTCCACCTCATCGCGTGTGCTGACCTATAATTATCCGTCGATTGACGCCGATGGCAACCCCATCATCTTGTCGTCGGCACTGTGCGCCTCACGAGGCAATAGCAAGGCAAAGTCCAAGCTCATCATCGGTTGCCACGTGACTATCACCAGCAACAAGGAGTGCCCCACCGAGTATAACAAATCAGCGTCAATATTGGCATTCAAGAGCGATGTGGGCATGCTGTACTACCACGCCAAGTACGACGACGAGGTGGTCATCCTGCCCGACTATGAGGGCTACGGCCTCACCAGCTCGCGCCCCCACCCCTATCTGTACCAGGAGTTGACCGCGCGTCAGGTGGTCGACGCCGTGCGCTACGGCAAGGCGCTCTACGACGCGATGGCGGACAATGACCAGTGGATGCGCTTCGCCAGCGACTGGCACAGCGTGTCAATCGGCTACAGCCAGGGCGGCTCAGTGTCGCTGGCTACCCACCGCTTCATTGAGGAGAATGGTCTGGACAGCGAGTTGCGCTTTGCTGGCTCGGTGTGCGGCGACGGTCCCTACGACCCGGTGGCCCACCTGCAGTACTACATGACCGACAATGGCAATGCCTACGACGGCAGCAACACCACCACCCACACGCGCGGCAAAATAGCCATGCCGGTCGTGTTGCCGCTCATCCTCAAGGGCATGTGTGACCGCAACCCCTACATGAAGCAACACGTCATCGGCAACTACCTCTCCACGATGTTTCTCGACACCGGCATCATCGACTGGCTCAACGCCAAGAGCAAGGAGGCGGGCGAGCAGTACACCACAAGCGACGTGAACGATGCCCTGGACAAGATGCGCAAGAACGGCTTCACCAACAACGGACGCTCATACTCCGCCGCCCAGGTGCAGCAGATGCTCGTCGATAAGGTTGACGACAACGTGGTGGGTGACACGCGCTACATGTTCACCACCACGTGCTACAACTATTTCAACACGGCGTCAAACTTCACGAGCGTGCCCACCACGCGCGGCATGATGCAGGACCTGCACCGCGCCCTGGCGAGCAACTCGATGGTGCACGGCTGGTCGCCGCGACACCGCGTGGCGTTTTTCCACTCGACTTACGACACCGTGGTGCCCTACGAGAACTTGCGCTCATTCATCAGCAACCACAAGAACCTCGTGTACTACGGCGACACACGCTCCGGTATCAGCGGCGTGTCACGCACGAGCGACCCCGCAGCAGCCGATGTATACATCATTGACAATCAGTGCACCGATGACCACGTGTCGGCAGGCACCAAGTTCTACTTCTCGGCATTCGGCACTTCAATTGAGAATCAACTGGAGGCATGGATACTTGCAGGACAATGAGATTATTCAAGTTAAGAGTGCAGTGTTTAATGAACCAATGTAGACTTGCAAGATGAAGACAATTAAGACCATATATACGCTACTGATAGCGGCAATGCTACCGCTGCTTTCGCCTGCCGAGGTTAAAATTGCCACGGTGAGCGTGAACCTGACCACCAAGACGGTGGCGATGGAGGTGCAGTACGACACCGAGGCGCGCACGGCTGTGCTGGGCAACGGCCACAACGCGTGCTTGCCGCAGTACACCGCCGGGCGCATCGTCATTCCGGCTGAGGTGTACATCTCCGGAGTGCGCTATGCCGTGACCGGCATCAACGAGTTGGCGTTCCGCTTGTGCAACGCGCTCACGCGCGTTGACATCAGCGAGGGCGTCACCACAGTGGGCGACTTCGCCTTTGTGGGCTGCAGCAACCTGCAGGAGGTGAGCCTCCCGTCCACGCTGACCACCGTGGGTGGCGGCGCGTTTGTCGGATTGGACAAGTTGACTGTTGTGCGCAGCAAGGCGGTCACTGCTCCGGCATGGACCTGGAACGACGTATTCGAGTACGACGGCGAGGTGACAACCAACCTCACTCGCGGCCGCGACCTGGGGCGCACGCTATACGTCAGTCAGGGAGCGACCGACAGCTACCGTGCCAAGTCGTTTGGCGATGCCATAGGCTGGAGCGACGCTTTTCCGCGCATCTACGAGATGCCCGACGATGACATTTTCCAAGAAATCGGCACGCTTGCCGAGTTGCGACAACTGCGCGACTATGTCAACCAGGGATTGATTGGTGACATTGGTGTGTATGGTGGCGCGACCAACTTCAGGCTCACTGCCGACATCACCTTTGACGGCACCGAGCAGTGGACCCCCATCGGCACGAGCGAGCATCCGTTTGAGGGCACGTTTGACGGCGGC
>CAMHDX010000303.1 GCA_946183895.1 uncultured Porphyromonadaceae bacterium
CTTCAACATCTATAATATGCTGCATCAGTTCGGCAGCAAGCAGATGGGCGTTGTGTCCACCTACTTCGCCACGTTGCGCAAGACCCACGGCGTGCCGAGCGATTGCATCGAGTGTGGCCAGTGTGAGGAGCATTGCCCGCAGCACATTGACATTATTGACTCGTTAAAGCAAGTCGCTCAGGCATTAGAACAATGAGACGTCTGCTATTGTCGTTGGCATGGATATTATCGCTGTCCATGCAGGCGCAGACCGATTCCATCGCTTTGCAAGAAGTTGTGGTGACCGGTACGCGTGATGTCACCGATGTGCGGCACATTCCGTTCACCATCACCACCATTAGCCGCAGTGACCTCGCCGCCGAGCATCAGCAGTCGGTGTTACCCACAGTGATGCGCGAGGTGCCTGGATTGTTTGTCACCGGCAGGTCGATGATGGGCTACGGCGTGTCGACCGGTGCTGCCGGCGGCATCAATCTGCGCGGCATCACCGGTGGGGCGGGGCAGTTGTTGGTCTTGATTGACGGCATGCCTCAGTACAATGGCATCTATGGCCATCCCATCAGTGACAGTTACCTCACGATGATTACCGACAAGGTGGAGGTGGTGCGTGGTCCGGCGTCGATGCTCTACGGCACCAATGCGATGGGCGGAGTCATCAACATTGTCACGCGCCGGATGCATCAAGACGGTGTTCGCACCGACATCAACGTTGGAGCCGGCAGTTACGGCACCGTGCAGGCCGAGGCGACCAACCGTGTGCGTTACAACAAATTCTCGAGTGTGGTGGCGGCGCAGTATGGTCGCACCGACAATCACCGTCCGCGCATGGGCTTTGAGCAGTATGGCGGATATGCGTCGGTGGGCTATGACGCGTCGGCTCACTGGCAGATGCGCCTGATGGCGGATGTTACCCACTTCAACGCCTCCTATCCCGGAGCGGTGACCGCGCCAATATACGACGGCGACCAGTGGATAACGCGTGGTGTGGTTTCGGCGTCAGTCAACAATCAATATGAGCGCACAAGCGGCGCGTTGACTGTGTTTTCGAACTGGGGCAGGCACAAGATTGATGACGGCACCGCCGACCCGTCATCGCCCACGTCGCGCTACTTCCGCTCCAAGGACGCGCTCACCGGAGTGTCGGTCTATCAGAGTGTGCAAGCCTTTGAGGGCAACAGGATTACGCTCGGGTTGGACTATTGCCACATCTATGGCAAGGCTTATTACACGTCAAAGCAGACCGGCGAGGTGCTGGACACGCCCAACAAGCAGAGCGGGCGCTCGGTGCGCAATGAGGTTGCCGCCTATGTGGACTTTCGCCAGGACGTGTGCCGGTGGCTGACGGTTGACGCCGGAGTGCGCGTGGACCACCACAGCGTGACCGGCACGGAGTGGGTGCCGCAATTCGGCGTGATTGTGCGGCCCATCGCCACCGGTGAGATCAAGGCACTGGCCAGTAAGGGATTTCGCAATCCCACGATGCGCGAGATGTACCTCTATCCACCGTCAAACGAGGAGTTGAAGCCTGAGCGCTTGTGGAATTACGAGCTGTCGTGGCGCCACCGGCTGTCGCGGGTGTCGTATGGCATCAACCTGTTCTACCTCAAGGGTGACAACATGATTCAGACCATTGAGCGTAAGAACGTCAATACCGGTAAAATTGAGAATTGTGGCATGGAGCTCGAGGCGCGTTATCGTGTCAACGACCACTGGGAGTTGTCGACCAATCACTCGTTGCTGCACATGGAGCATGCCATTGTCGCCGCGCCTAATTATATGGGCTACTTGGGTTGCAACGCTCGCTATGGCAAGTTGCACGCTCATGCCGGTGTGCAGTGTGTGGCGGGCCTATACACCGCGGTCGGCGCCAATGAGTCCAAGGAGAACTTTGTCCTGGTTGACGCTTCGGTCAGTTACGGCATTCTGCGCTGGCTGGACCTGTGGTTGCGCGGTGAGAACCTATTGGCGACCCGTTACCAGATCAATCTGGGCTATCCCATGCCGCGTGCCACCTTTATGGCGGGCGTGAGTGTGCACTTCTGAATTCTCAAGCCCCCCGTGTCACATCGTGATGGTTGCCCACACGATGGCTGCAGTCGCGTTGACGAGGTAGGCGATGATCATAAGCCGGCTGTCACGGTCGGTGAAGTGGGGTAGTGCCCACTGCGGGAATCGCTTGTTGACGCCCCGATATATAGCTATGACCAGCAAGGCGGCCACTGCACCGACGGCGGCGCCGCCGATGATGTCGCCCGGGTAGTGAACACCCAGGTACATCCGACTGTAGCATACCAGCGCGGTCCACACACCCATGACGATGCTCAGTGGGCGCGATGCCATGGCGATACACAGCACAATCGTGATGCCCACTGTGTTGGCTGCATGGCTCGACACGAACCCGTACAGTCCGCCGCGGTAGCCGTTGACAATGTGAACAATGCCGCTGAGCGACGGGTCGTGAGTGGGCCTCAGCCGCATGACCGAGTGCTTGATGATGCCCGAGGCGACCTGGTCGGCAATCAGCACCGTCAAGCCGATGGCTACGAGCAGTGTCACGATGGTGCGCCACGGCTTGTTGCGCAGGGTGTAGAGCAGCGCCAAAATCGGCACTAACCACGAAATCTTGTCCGACAGGAGCCAAAAGGCCGCGTCGGTCCAGTCAGTGTAAGTCGCGTTAATGGCGAGCAGCAGTGACGCGTCCCATTGTTGCAGTTGTTCAATCATATATAGTGTTAACGAGC
>CAMHDX010000304.1 GCA_946183895.1 uncultured Porphyromonadaceae bacterium
TTAATTACTTGATTTACTACTGGTTTTATATGTATTGATTTGGTGGCGGCATCAGTGCACACCCAACGCAAGAAATCAAGTTGGCTTGAATATTTTGCCGATGTGCCGCCTAATTTCGCCATTTCGTGGCAAAATTAGTGCAAATGTTGCTATCTGCAAAGTGCGCCCTCTACAATCATTACTGTATTAAGATTAATTTGCATTTATTGACCAGTAAATCCGTATTATTTACCATTCGCACCTTACCCGACATGGGGACTTGCAGGCACCACCAAAAAATTGTACCTTTGTGCTCCATTTATTCAAACCGATAACAACATGAAGAGTGAGAGTAATATCCGTCAAGTGATTGCCTTCCTGCGAGAACTGGGCGAGAACAACGACCGTCGCTGGTTTGCCGACAACAAGGAGCGCTACGATGCCCTGCGCCAGGCGTGGGAGCACGACATGAGCCGCCTCATCGCCGCGATGGTCCGCGTTGACGATGGCGTGCGCGGGCTGGACATCAAGCAATGCGTTTACCGCATCTATCGCGACATCAGGTTCTCGCACGACAAGAGCCCGTACAAGCGCTACTTCAGCGGCGTGATTGCCCGCGGCGGCCGCCACACGACCTGCTCGGGCAACTATGTCCACTTCGAGCCCGACAACATCATGCTGGGCGGTGGCGTCTGGTGGCCCGAGAAACCGATTTTGTCGCAGCTGCGCGCGCTCATCGACGCCGAGAGCGACGAGTGGCTCAAGATTGTGCAGGCACCGCAGTTTGTCGACAACTACGAGTGGTCAAGCGACACGTTGAAGAAGCTGCCACCGGCATTCAGCCACATCGCCGCCGATGCTCCCATCGCGCCCTTCATCAAGATGAAGGAATACATCGCCATGAAGCGGCCCCCGCTCTCCTACTTCGACTGCGAGGACTGGGTGGAGCGCGTGGCTGCCGACCTGAGCCTGCTGCAGCCCATGCACGACTTCCTTAACTACATCTTCGACTGACGCACAAGCCATCCAAGGCTAAAATATATGCAGTAATTGACACGAAAGGCCTCCTATCAGCCGCTGCAACATTACCATATATTATAATGTAGGTCCCGAAACGGCGGTTAGGCGCACTCATGCCTCTCGCTTAATAAAAAATCATTAAAAGTTTTCCACAAGCGATGATTTTTATTGCGAATTTTATTAAATTTGCACCTATCACTATACAAACATCTTCTAACCTACTGAATCATGGCAAAATTCAAAGGAGCAATTACAGTCAACGAGGACCGGTGCAAGGGCTGCAACCTATGTGTGGTCGCATGCCCGACCCATGTCCTCGCCTTGCAAGCCAAGGAAGTCAACAATCGCGGGTACCACTTTGCCTACATGGCCAATGCCGAGCAGTGCATCGGCTGTGCCAGCTGCGCACTGGTGTGTCCCGACGCGTGCATTGAAGTTTACCGAGTTGAGAACCATTAAAACAGTACCTGACGATGAGCAACGACAAAGTAACATTAATGAAGGGTAACGACGCGCTCGCCATGTCGGCAATCCGCTACGGCGCCGACGGCTACTTCGGTTACCCCATCACACCTCAGAGCGAGGTGCTTGAGTGCCTGGAGCATGAGATGCCGTGGGAGACCACCGGCATGGTGGTTCTGCAAGCCGAGAGCGAGGTGGCGGCAGTGAACATGGTGCTGGCGGGAGCCTCGTGCGGCAAGGCGGTGTTCACCTCCACGTCGAGTCCGGGTTTCAGCCTGATGCAAGAGGGCATGAGCTACATGGCGGCATGCGAGGTGCCGGCGCTGATGATTAACGTGATGCGCGGCGGTCCAGGTCTGGGCACCATTCACCCGTCGCAAGCCGACTACTTCCAGGCCTGCAAGGGCGGCGGTCATGGCGACTACCACGCCATCGTGCTGGCACCCAGCAGCGTGCAGGAGATGGCGGACTTCGTGTGGCTGGGATGGGACCTGGCGTTCAAGTACCGCTGCGTGAGCATGATTCTCGCCGATGGTCTGGTGGGGCAAATGATGGAAAAAGTTGTGCTGCCCGACCAGCGTCCACGGCGTACCGACGAGGAGATTCGGCGCCAGTGCCCGTGGGCAGTGACCGGACGCTACGGCATGCGACCGCGGCAAGTTGTCACCTCGCTCGAGCTTGACGACGACAAGATGGAGGCGAACAACGAGCGCTTCCAGGCAACCTACCGCCTGATTGAGCAGAACGAGCAGCGAGCCGAGATGGTGCAGACCGACGACTGCGAGTACCTGATCGTGGCATTCGGCTGCATGGCGCGCATCGGCATGAAGACCATGGAGCTGGCTCGCGAGCAAGGCATCAAGGTGGGACTGCTCAGGCCCATCACCCTGTGGCCATTCCCGGCGCAAGCCTTGCGACAAGCGGCACAAGGCGTCAAGGGCATCCTCGTGCCCGAGCTCTCGGCAGGGCAGATGATTGAGGACGTGCGCCTCGCACTGGACTGCTCACTGCCGGTGGCGCACTACGGCCGCATGGGCGGCAATGTGCCCACGCCCGACGAGATTTTACAAGCATTGAAGGACAATTTCATTAAATAACAAGCAGGCATGGAAGCAAACAATATAATCCGACCCGAGAATCGCATCTACGCCAAGCCGACGTTGTTAAACGACACCCACATGCACTACTGCCCCGGGTGCAGTCATGGTGTGGTGCACAAGTTGATTGCCGAAGTGATCGAAGAGATGGGCGCCACCGAGCAGGCAATAGGCATCTCGC
>CAMHDX010000305.1 GCA_946183895.1 uncultured Porphyromonadaceae bacterium
TAGCGCGACAAGAGATGACTGTCAACAACTGCCTGCCAGAGGACATCATCGTCGAGGGCAATCCGTCGCTGCTCTACAGCGTGTTCCGCAACCTGATTGACAACGCCATCAACTATGCCGGTCGCGGTAGCGCGGTTGACATCTCAGCCACCAGAGAGGGCAACTTCTGGAACATCACCGTGGCTGACAACGGCAAGGGCGTGCCCGAGGAGTACATCGCACGCATCTTTGAGCGGTTCTACACCATTGACCGTGGTCGCAGCCGCGAGCTGGGCGGTACCGGCCTGGGTCTGGCGATTGTCAAGAACGCCATCATGCTGCACGGCGGCATGATCACAGCGAGCAAGGCACCACAAGGCGGCCTGCGCATCACCTTCACGTTGCCCAAGTACACCGCCGGCTAACGACGGCGCCAAACCGGGGTAGAAAAAGTCATCGTACTGAAATTTTTCGCGCCCATGTGTTCAGAAAACTAAAAAAAGTATTAACTTTGCCCACTAATCACAACAAACTTTAACAATATAATAATCACTAAGATGAAAAAATTACTCCTGACACTTGTGGCACTCGCCACGTTCGCTACATGCTCACTCACCGCCCGCGCCGAGGAAGACGAGATGGTCGCCATGTTCAAGAACGCGACCATTGAGCAAAAGCAGGATATTATTGGCGAACTGCTAGAGATGATGAACGCCGAGATCAGCAAGGACGCTAGCTCGCCCATGAAGCGGGTGTGGGTGGACAAGGAACTCAAGACCGCCGTGTTCGCAATGAACATGGACGGCGAGACTATTGACCAGGCGAATAAGATGCCCATAATCTTCAAGGCTGGCATACTGCAAGCCATGGCCGAAGACGACGAGATGATTGAGGTCCTCAATATGATTGGCTCAAGCCAGTTGGGGTTGGACTTCTTCCTGCAAGACCCGACTAATGAGAACAAAACCGCTATCGTTGAGGTCACGGCCGACGAGTTGATGAACCTCAAGAAGTAACACGCAACCGGCATCACCGATAAGTGAAACGACAATAGTGGTTAGCAGACAGGCAACGATTTGCTAACCACTATCTTACTGCCACCCCATCTAATCATCGCCCACATGTCCACCCGTCACGCCATAGCGCTCCTCGCGCTGCTCATCGCCACCGCATGCGGCCGTGAGCAGGTCAGCCACAACGTGATAGTCCGTTGCGACAGCTACACCATCACCTGCGACAGCGTGGTGTGGGGTGACATTGTGGCGTTTTCGCCCGACGGCTCTTCAATCGAGAGCAACTTGAAGACCGCCATCGACTTGCCGCACACCTTCCGAGACTCGATTCGCGACCACTGGATGACCGACCGCAAGGACCTGCCAAGTAGCCACCCCTACCCCCTGCTGTCGACCGGCAGCCGTCTGGTCGACGCCATCTACACAATGTCGTGCCGCGAGGTGGCGTACGCCTCGCCTGATGACACCTCGCCCTTGACGGTGGCGCTCGCGGGCGCCATGATTGAGCCGGACGCCGCGCGGCGCCAACTCACTGACTTTGTACGCAAACACCAAGAGACGCCGCTGCCGACAGGCTGTGACCACCTGGACTGGTCCAATGCCGCGTGGGACCTCTACTGCGCCACTGGCGACAAGCAATGGCTGGAGTGGGCCTACAACACACTGCACGCGACGCTCATCAACGACAGCATCAACCTGGTGGATGGCTACACCCCGCTGTGTAGCGGAGCGGTGACAGGCAACGATAGCTACTGGCTCTACCCGCCAGAGGCAAGCGAGGTCAACCGCTACGAGTGGCGCACCATGCGTGGCAGTGTGATGATGATGGGCGCCATGGCTGTCCACGACGAAATGGCAATCGAGCTGGGTCTGGAGCCCAAGTACACCGACGCGATGATGCGCCTCAAGGAAGCCATCAATCAACAGTTCTGGAACGAGCACGCCGGACGCTACAATGCCTACAGTACCGACGCCCTTGACCCCGGCGGTGTCACCGACAACCTCGCCCAGGCACTGTGGGTCATCGGCAGGGTCGCCGATGACGACCGCGCCGGCCAGGTGCTTGCCGACACGCCCATGTTGCCTGAGGGCATACCGACAACCATTCCCCAAAACATCCACCTCGAACCGCTATTCACGTCAACCGACTGGCCCGTTGTCCAAGCCCTGTGGTGCATGGCGGCGGCAGCGGCAGGCAACGAGCACGCCCTGCGCATGGGCTGGGCGGCACTGCTGCGCGCACAGGCTCTGTTCCAACCCATCAACCTGCACATGTTTGACGCCGGCCCCGACTACAGCCGCTTGAGTTACGCCTCAATAGCCGTGGCCCTGCGCGTAATCATGGGCATCAACTTCACGCCCGACGGCATCGCCATCACACCACATGTACCGGTGCAACTGCAAGGTGTAAAAACCGTGCGGGGCCTGCGCTATCGCGACGCCACATTCGACATCGCCATCAACGGCATCGGCAGCAACGTCGTGTCAATGACCATTGACGGCAACGAGGTGAACGGCGGCTTTATCGCCTCGCCCGCCGCCGGACATCACCGTGTGGTCGTCCACGTGAGCCCGTCACAGGCGCCGACAGGCAAGGTCACACTCACCACCGCCGAGGCACTGCAGCCCGCATGGCAACCGCTCCAGCAACCCGCCACGGTCACGCGCGTGGCATTGACCGACACTATCGCCCACGTCAGTGTAGCCCGTGGCGGACGATACCGCATGGCAGTGAGCTACACCA
>CAMHDX010000306.1 GCA_946183895.1 uncultured Porphyromonadaceae bacterium
CGATGCCGTTCTTGAGCTTGCGCGTGGCAACCACCTCGGCGGTATACCTCACCGCACGCCCGGGCGCAAGCTCGCTCACGATAGCCGTGGGCGACAGGTAAATCTCCTTGGTGCCCGACACCGTGATGACCGGAGCGATGTCATAGACATACTCGTCGCCGATGTTGCGGATGGTGAACGACAACTTGGCGTGCTCACCGGCATCGATGGCATCATTGCTATTGTAGTCAACCATGCGGATGTCGTCAATCTCAATGCTGCGATAGGGACTGTGGCTATAGTCACGGTAGTCATTGTAGGAGTAGCCGTTGTAGTAGTCGCTGGTGCGCGACTTGTCCTTGTCGGGAGCGGTTGCCGCCGCGCCGATGACGCCGCCAATCACCATGCCGGCGAGAGCGCCCGAGCTATGGCCGCGACGACCGCCAGTGATGCCGCCTATCGCCGAGCCGAACATGCCGCCGAGCGATGCGCCGGTGGCGGTGCCGAAGAATTGCTCCGAGGTTGTGCAACTTGTCAGCAAGAGTGTTGACGCGAGAAGTGTGATAAATAACTTTTTCATTATCGTGATTTTTGGTGTTAGGTCGTTGTTCTCGTTAGTTCTACAATGCAATTATCGCAGGTCCACCACCGGTGTGCCTTCAGGCACGAGGCTGCGCTCGAACTTAAAGGTGGCGTCAGGCAGCGACTGCCGCGTCTTCACACTGCTGATGGTGAGCGTGGCGCGCGTGCCGTCACGCATGGTTACATCCGCCTTGACCGGCAACGATGACTGCGTACTCACCGTGAGCACCACCTCCTTGACTTGAGAGCGTTGCTTCGGCACCAGGGTCATCGCATAGCCTCCCGCCGGCTGGGTCTTGCTCTTGGTGGCGATGAAGCCCTGCTTGAGGCCACGCAGCGTGGCGAGCGGATTGGTCATCTGCAGGTCGACGGCGGTGGGTGTGGTGATGTTCACCTCGCCCGTTGCCGACGAGTAGGTCCACTGGGTCTTGCCGTCGTACCACGACTTCACCTCCGTGGACAGCATGACAAACTTGGAGCCGCGCATCGCCACCCGTCCGCTCATCGACTTGCCGTCCTGCGACACCTGATAGCTCGCCGTGATGCCGCCGGCGCGGTCAACCGCACGTATCGCGCTCTCTAGCACTGCCGTCGGTGTTTGCGCCGACATCCCCAGCCATGCCACAGTCACAATCAATATTGTCAAAATTCGTTTCATGTCAGTTAGACCGATTATCTGGCAAATGGTTTACTCGCTCTTGTCGTTATCCCCGGTCGGCTCGGTGAGGTAGGTCAGATAGGTGTCGTAGTCCATAAACCTGCCGCCCATCGACGCCAGATGATCGCTACGCTCCTGGCAATCGATGATGGTGTCACCCATGCCGCGCAGCTTCTGGGCAAGCCCAATCAGCGCGAGCTTGCTGGCGCTCGGCTCGCGCGAGAACATGCTCTCGCCCATGAAGCACCTGCCGGTGTACCCGCCGTACAGCCCGCCCGCCAGCGCACCGGTCTTGCGGTTCCACACTTCCACGCTATGCACCACACCGCGCTTGAACAGATGGGTGTACACCGTGATGATGCGCTCGCCCAGCCATGCCCCTTGCTGCATGTAGCGGCCATTAACCATAGCACAGCCGCGTATCACGCCGTCAAAGTCCCGGTCAAACGACACCTCATATTCGCCGCGATTGATCAGGTTGCGCAATGAGTGCGACACGTGTATCTCGCTTGGCTTGATGACAAACCGCTGCATGGGGCAATACCAGATGGGCGTGTCGCGCTCAAAGCTGAACCACGGGAAGATGCCCTGCTTGTACGCCGCGATGATGCGCGGCACGCGCAGGTCGCCGCCGTAGGCAAACGCGCCAAAAGGGTGATCGTTGTGAGGGTCCGGAAAGGTAAAGTTGCGAAGGTTCTCCTCACTGAGCTCACGCAAGCTGTCATTTTTTCTCCTCATCGCTCTTCAATTTAATTTCGTCGTCAATAACATCGGCAATCACTGCCCCGCCGCCCTTGAGGCTGCCGAACAGCATCTCGCGCATCAACTGCGACTTGAGCGAGGCAGTGATGACGCGGTCCATCTCGCGTGCGCCATACTTGACCGTAAAGCCCTGCTGCAGCAACAGTTGCCGCGCTGCGGGCGTGAGCGTGAGGCGCACGTTGCGCGCCACCAGCTTGGTGTCGAGTTCGCGCAACTTCTTGTCCAGGATCATGCCCGCCATGGTCATGTCCATATCGTTAAAGACCACCACGCCCGAGAGGCGGTTGATGAACTCGGGCTTGAACGTGCGCTTGACGGCGGCGAGCATCGCCTTGCCGCTTGTCACCGTGCTGGCAAAGCCCACCGAGGCTTGCGAGGCGAACTGCGCTCCGGCGTTGCTGGTCATCACGAGCACCACGTTGCGGAAGTAGGCCTTCTGCCCCTTGTTGTCGGTGAGCACGCCGTAGTCCATGACCTGCAACAAGATGTTGAACACATCGGGGTGTGCCTTCTCGATCTCGTCGAGCAGCAGCACACAATCGGGGTTGCGCCGCACCGCGTCGGTGAGCAGGCCGCCGTCATCATATCCCACATATCCCGCCGGCGAACCGATGAGCTTAGCCACTGTGTGCTTCTCGACATACTCGCTCATGTCGAAGCGCACCAGCTCGATGCCCAGCTCGGCGGCGAACACGCGGCACAACTCGGTCTTGCCCACACCCGTGGGACCCACAAACAGCAGGCTGGCGAGCGG
>CAMHDX010000307.1 GCA_946183895.1 uncultured Porphyromonadaceae bacterium
AGGTGATGCGCAAAATAGCAGCGGCACAACGAAACGGCAAACCCATTGACGGTCACGCGCCGGGCCTCGTCGGCCCCGACCGCTTCAAGTATGCCAGCGCGGGCATCTCAACCGACCACGAGTGCGCCACAATGGCCGAGGCATTCTCGTGCGTCAAGGCGGGCGTGAAGGTGCTCATTCGCGAGGGCAGCGCAGCCAAGGACTTTGACAACCTGAAGTCCATCATCAACTTGGAGCCGGGGCAAATCATGTTTTGCACCGACGACTGTCACCCCGACGATCTGGTGCGCGGTCACATCAACGACATGGTCAAGCGCGCCATCGCCGATGGATACAACTTGTTCGACATCCTGCAAGCCGCCTGCGTCAACCCGCAGCGCCACTACCGCCTCAACTGGGGACTGATGCAACCGGGCGACCCCGCCACATTCATCGTGGTGGATAACTTGGGACCACACTTCCGCGTGCAGCAGACGTTTGTCAACGGTGTGGAGGTGTTTAGTTACAACTCGTCATTAGGCGCCATCCGCGCTCAGGTCGCCCAAGACGACACCCCCAAGTCTTATCCCAACCACTTTGTCGCTTCACCCATCACCGCCGATGATATCAAGGTTGACCTCCATAGCGGCGACACCGTGCACATCATCAACGCCACCGACGGCAGCCTCTATACCACCCACGAGCAAGTGACACTCACCGGCAACCCCCTCATTGACGCGCGCTACCCCTGGCCCGATGTGCAGAAACTGGTGGTATACAACCGCTACACACCCGGGGCAAAGCCCATGGTGGGACTGGTCAGAGGCTTCGGACTGCGCGATGGCGCCATCGCCGCGACTGTGGCACACGACTGCCACAACATCATCGCCATCGGGCTCAAGGATGACTACATCGTCCGAGCAATCAACCGCCTGGTTGAGATGCGAGGCGGACAAGTGGTGGTCTCAGAGCACGAGATGCTCGACATCGCACTGCCCATCGCCGGACTGATGTCGCCCCTGAGCGGTCACGAGATTGCCTATCGATGCCGCCTCATTCGTGACATGGTGGCAAAGATGGGCTGCAAGATGAAGGCACCGTTTATCACCATGGCATTCATGAGCCTGCCGGTGATACCCGAGCTCAAGCTCACCGACCGCTGCCTGCTGGACACCCGCAACATGAGGCCGGTGCCACTGGTTGAGAAGCTCTGACACCACCGTGACGCGATAAACGATTGACCACCACCCCACTACGCCAACCATGGCAAACAACTCACGTTGCCATGCCCCGTCGTTACGGCGCCCCCACGATAAAATAATTGAAAAAAAACGGTCAAATTGTTGCACAAGTCAAAAAAAGGCAGTAATTTTGCACCGCTTTTCAGGGAAAGCCTTGACAAAGTGAAGTTCGGGATGTAGCTCAGTCCGGTTAGAGTACGCGTCTGGGGGGCGTGGGGTCGCTAGTTCGAATCTAGTCATCCCGACTGAAAGAGAAAACGCTGATAACTTGATTATCAGCGTTTTTCTTTTCTATGCGCTATTAGAGGAATTTGGTCATGACGGCGTTGATGAAGCCCAGGGGGGTGTCCTGGTAGTCGTACTTGCACTGGACGTCGCGCAGGTAAATGCGACCGTTGACAAACGCGCGCAGGGGAATGAGATATACACTGCGAGGATTCTTGCCGTTTTTCCCTGTGCCGAGGACTACAAAAACCTTCTGCCGCGTCCTGCGAGCCAGCGAGCGATAATGCGCCAGGTGCCTAGCACCAATCTCCCAGTAGTATTCGCCCCGGTCATCCTTCTGCCAGTGGTGGCGCCACTTGCACTCGACCCAAAAGGCGATGCGGGTGTTGGCTGTCGGGCAGTAGCACAGGTGCAGGTCGGGGTTGAGGGTGGTGGGGTCGTATATGCCCTTGTAATACTTGTCGCCGGTCCATGCCAACAACTTGAGGCCGGGCACACCGAGCAGATAGCTGACCACATGCTCCTCAAAATCCAGCCCATTGCGTGTGGGATACTTGATTAGCTCGGTCTCGGGGGTGTTGAGGTCTATCAACTCTTTGGCGCGGTTGATGGCGTCTTCGGCATCTATGCCGTGGGTGTCACAGAATGCTTTGAGCACCGCAGTCTCGTTAGGTGTCAGCACTCCGTCGGCCATCGCCATCTTGATGAGCCAATCCAGAGTCTCGCGAGCTGTGACCATTGTTTCATTTTCAGTCTCCATAGCACGATTGGTTGCATAAGATTTAGTCGTCAGTTTTATTACGTCTAAACAAGCTCAGGACCTTCTTCCAGGAGTTCCACCCTTTATCATCAAGATAGGTACCCAGCCCGAAAACCACTATGAAAATGATAGTTTGTGTTGCATAATCTACCATAGGGCGATGCTTCCCAATGACAATGTCTATTAGGAAGTAAATACCGGTGAATGCAATTGCCGGTACTATTGCTTTGAGAAAATATTTCGTCATCATTAATCACTCAAAATGTCGGTTTAGCGAGCGTAAAAGACAGTTCACTTGCATTTTGCCGAACGCATGAATTCATTCAAAGGTAAACCAACCATCTGGGCTCTTAACATTATGCTCATCGCTAATCCTTGGGACAACCACGAATGCCTATGAGAATAATCCGATTCATCTTCTTCGTATATCTATTATAATTAGTTCTTTATGCCACTCCACCATAATGCTGACTGACGTAGTTATACACAGCATCACGGTAGTAGTTGATGCTTTCGTCGGAATAGC
>CAMHDX010000308.1 GCA_946183895.1 uncultured Porphyromonadaceae bacterium
TTCGGCCTTCTCGGCGATGCGATCGGCACGCGCGCGCTTATAGTCGGCGATATCCTCGCTCCACCGTTTCAGTGCGGTGAGGTCGCGCTTGTATGCCATCCTCATCAGTTGCATGAACTGTTCGTGGAACTGCTGTGTCTCGCTGCCGGCTGCGAGCATGTGCAATGCCTCGACGATGTTGCCGTCGGCAGTCGACGCGATGGCATCGGCCTCTTGCTCATCGACGGCAAGGTTGTTGACCAGCCATGACGCGATAGTGCCGGTCGAGAGGCGTTTGAGCTCCAGACGTTGTGTGCGTGAGAAGATGGTGGGCAGTATCTCCTGGGCATTGTCGCTCACGAGAATGAACTTGCAGTCGTCGTAGGGTTCTTCGATGAGCTTCAACAGCTTGTTGGCGGCATCTTCACGCAGCTTCTCGGGCAGCCACATGATGAGCACCTTGTATTTGGCGACATTGGCACCGATGGTCATGCGGTCAATGATAGCCTCGCTCTCCTTGACAAAGATGCGCGGCTGGGAGTTCTCGTTCTTGAGCAACGCGAGCCACCGCTCATAGTCCTCAATGACATTCTCGCTCAAGAACTCCTTCCACTGCTCGATGAAGTCGACGCAGCAGCTGGCATCGTCGCGCTTGAGATAGGGGAACGAGAAGGCGGTGTCCACGTGATTGAAGCCGGCATGCTGGCGGCACGCGGTGCATTGCCCGCAACTGTCACCATCGTGCCGGTTGGTGCAATGCAGGTATTGAGCGGCGGCTCTTGCCAGTGCCAACTTGGGGACGCCGGGGGCGCCGTGGATGAGCAAGGCGTGAGGCAGCCGGTCGTTGTCAATCATGTCGCGCAAGCGTTGCACGGCTTCTATGTTGCCCGGAACATCGCTAAACTTCATCGCTGTAGTTGTCTATGTCAAAATTCTTGCGCCGGAACACGAAGTTGTGGCCCAGATATTTGTCGCGCACAACTTGATTTTCGGCGAGGCGCTCGCTGTTGTCTTGGAACAGGATTTTGCCCTCAAACAACAGGTAGGACCGGTCGGTGATGCTCAAGGTCTCGGGCGCGTTGTGGTCGGTGATGAGAATGCCGATGTTTTGGTGCTTGAGGCGGTACACGATGCTTTGAATGTCCTCCACCGCGATGGGGTCAACGCCGGCAAAGGGCTCGTCGAGCATGATAAAGCGGGGGTTGATGGCGAGGCACCGCGCAATCTCGGTGCGTCGCCGCTCGCCACCACTCAGGCGATTGCCCAGGTTGTGACGCACCTTCTGCAAGTGCAACTCACTGATGAGTTGCTCGAGGCGGTCGCGCTGATACTCAGGCGTGGTGTCGGTCATCTCGAGCACGGTGCGCAGGTTGTCCTCAACAGTGAGGGTGCGAAACACCGATGCCTCTTGCGGCAGGTAGCCGATGCCCAACTTGGCGCGCTTGTAAACCGGCAACCGGGTGATGTCAATGTCGTTGAGAAACACCTTGCCGGCATTGGGCATCACCAAACCGGTGGTCATGTAGAAGGTCGTTGTCTTGCCGGCTCCATTGGGACCCAGCAGGCCCACAATCTCGCCTTGATGCAAGTTGATGGACACATGATTGACCACGGTGCGCTGGCGATACCGCTTGACCAGGTCTTGAGTGCTCAGGACCAGTGTGCCGGCATCGCCATGTTCCTTGAGCTGCGCGGCAATCAAGTTAAAGTCATCGTCACCACGTTTCCATGGCTTCCAGTTGAACTTCATCACTTGATGTTGAGTTTGCCCTTGATGTAGTCGGTAATCAGGTTGATGGCGACCTCATTGTGACCGCCCTCCGGCACGATGATGTTGGCAAACCGCTTGGCGGGCTCGATGTGTAACAGGTGCATGGGCTTGAGCACGCGTTGATAACGCTCAATAACCGCCTCGGCGGTGCGTCCACGCTCAATGCAGTCGCGAGCGATGACGCGAATCAAGCGGTCATCGCCGTCGGCGTCAACAAACACCTTGATGTCCATCATCTTGCGCAGTCGCGGGTCGCTCAGCACCAGGATGCCCTCAATGACCACGACGTCGTGCGGGTCCATGTGGACGGTCTCGGGCTGGCGTGAGCAGGTGAGATAACTGTAGGTGGGCATCTCGATTGACTGTCCCTTCTTGAGCATCTTGAGGTGCTCCAACAAGAGATCCCAGTCAAATGCCGCCGGCTCGTCAAAATTGATCTTTTGGCGCTCCTCAACAGGGACATGGCTGGAATCCTTATAGTAAGAATCTTGTGAGATAATGCCCACCTCGCCTTGGGGAAGGCGTTCCATAATCTTACGCACCACGGTGGTTTTGCCCGAGCCGGTGCCGCCGGCAATTCCTATTATTATCATAGTTGATTCGGCTTAGCCTCTTTAACCAGTTGTTGTTGAATATTCAAGTTGTTAATCACGTTGTGAGGGCTGCGGTGTCATTTCTCACCCAGTATCTCAAGCGCCATGTCAAGGATGGTAGGGTCGTCAAGCACGACATATCCGCCATCAGGTCCGGGCTCGATGTGAATGCCCATGTTGGTGCCCTGGTCATAGTTTGACCCGCCAAAGTAGTTACGCACCGACTCTACCGGCAAACCCAGTTGTTGAGCAATGTTGTGTATAGTCCCGTCAGGTAGCCTGTCCTTGATGCTACGCAGCTTGTTAAATGTGATTGTTGTTGGCATGATTTTCAATTATGTTGGTTGCATTGTGCAAAGGTAATAAATTTAAATAACTCCGCATTGAG
>CAMHDX010000309.1 GCA_946183895.1 uncultured Porphyromonadaceae bacterium
ATGATGAAGGTGCTGCAGTTCCAGTACTATCAGGACACGCCGGGCAAGGTTGAGTTCCATATCATTCCCAAAAGTGACGATTTCACCGAGGAAGACCGACAGACACTCATCAAAGACATGGAGCAGTCGTTTGCCGGCGCGGTTGACTGCGACGTGAAGGTAGTGAGGGACCTGGAGAAGACCCGCATCGGCAAGCTGCGCCGCATGGTACAGCGCCTTGACTTATCGCAATACAAGTAATTAATATTATATGATCAAAATCAAAATAGGGTTAATCAGAGAAACCAAAGTTCCGGTTGATAACCGCGTGCTGTTCTCGCCCGAGCAGATGCAGCGTATACAACAGCAATACCCCAACGTGGAGTTCAAGGTGCAGTCCAGCGACATCCGTGTCATCAGCGATGACGAGTATCGCGCTGCCGGATTTGAAGTGGCTGAGGACATGAGCGATTGTGACTACTTGTTCGGCATCAAGGAGGCAAAAGTTGAGACCTTGATTCCGGGCAAGCATTACTTCTTCTTCGGTCATGTGGCTAAAATGCAACCATACAACCGCGGCTTGTTCCGCGCGATGCTCGAGCGACGCATCACCTTCAGCGACTATGAGTACCTGGTTGATGATAAAGGCCGGCGCCTGTGCGCGTTCGGCTATTGGGCTGGTGTGGTAGGAGTGTACAACACGCTCAGGCTCTACGGCTTGAAGTACGGCATCTACTCATTGCCCATCACCGATGTCAAATTCTCCTATGCGGTGCTGATTGAGCGTCTGCGGCAAGTGTTGCCGCTACTCAATGAGCGCAAGGTGCGTATCGTGATTACCGGTCGCGGCAGGGTAGCGCGAGGGGCTGTCAAGGTGCTTGACGAGATTGGCGTGCAACGCGTGGATGTGGATCAATATCTCGCCGGTGAGGGCTCCGGTGTTGTTTACTGCCAAGCTGTCCTCAAGGACACCGTTGGCCGTGCCGATGACATCAATGCCTTTGACCGCGAGGACTTCCGCGAGCACCCCGAGCAGTATGTGAGCCGGTTTGACCGCTTTGCCGCGTGCAGCGATGTGCTTATCAGCTGCCACTATTGGGACAACGATGCGCCGGTGTATATGCCGCGCGAGCTGATAGCGTCGGACCGCAATCGCATCCGCGTGATTGGCGATGTGACCATGGATATCAACGGCAGTATAGCCTCAACCATTCGTCCCGCTACCCATGCCGAGCCGTTCTACGAAGTGCGGCGCGACACCCTCGAGGAGGTGGCGCTGTTCAGCGACCCTGACAACATCAGCGTTGAGGCGGTTGACACACTGCCGAACGCGTTGCCGCGCGAAGCGAGTGCCGAATTTGGCGATGCCTTCATTGAACATGTCATTCCGGCATTGGCAAGCCGTGTTTATACCGATGTCTTGCATCGCGCCACACTTGTTGCTGAGGGGATGATTAACGCACATTATAGCTATCTTGCCGAATATGGCGGTCTGAAGTAAGATCTCAGTCCCGATATACTAACAAATCGTCCGCAATGCCGATACACCGGCGTTGCGGACGATTTTTGTCATGCATCGAGAAGGCTTCGCTATTGCCGATACTCGCGCCAAGTGATATACTCGATGCCGTCAACGGCTCGCAAGGCGTTGATATTGGTCATCATCGGTTGGCGCTCATGCTTGAGGTATGAGGGACTGTCGTCAAGGAAGATGCCGTCCTTGTAGTGCGGGTGGCAATATAGCTCCATCGTGTCGTACTGTCGCATCTCAGCTAACTTTGTGGTGAAGTAATCAATGTTGGTCGCCGGAACGTACGTCACGCGTGGGTTCCAAGTGAGCGGGCGGCAAATGATGCCTCGGAGCGTAGTGCGGTGGTGCAACGCGCAGAACCTGACCGTCTTGATGTCATAATTTCGCGTCAACTTGTTCAAGGCTATGCTCGCCGGCATTGTGAGGTTGTACCACAGGTGGAAGTCAACGTGATGATAGTCGGCTCTGCCCTCGGTTACCTCCTTGAATTGCTCGTATTGTGCCACCAACTCGTTGTAAATCGCTTTCCACTTCAAGATACTGCCGGGATTGTAGGGCAAACCGCGGTTCACAAAGAGGCCGTCTCGGCAGAAGAACGGATCGTTCTTTATCTCGTCGGTCAACGGAGCGTCCTGCGAGCCCTCCTTCGGCTGGTTGGTCGAGAGGTTGAAGTGCACGTGCAACCTGTCGGTATATCCGCCCTCATTGGCAAGGCGTACGGCATCTTGCAGATAGCGACCGGTGACAATCATGCCTGCCGCGGTTATCAGACCCTGCTCAAAGGAATCGTGAATCGCCCGGTTGCGCCCGGGACTCTTGCCGAAGTCGTCAGCATTAAGAATTATCTTCATTATACAATTTGTTATTCGAGATTATGGATAGTTCTATTCTATAAATACCGTGGCCGGCAACTCACGCATGTTGTACCGCGATGCCATGCTCTCGCCATAGGCTCCGGCGGAGCGGATGGCGATGAGGTCGCCGCGAGCGGTGACCGGCAGTTGCTCATCACGCCCGAACACATCACTTGATTCACACACCGGACCCACGACATCGTAACTCTGCAACCGCGCGGACGTGGAGGTCAAGTTTTGGATCAGGTGATGAGATTGGTAGAGTGCAGGGCGTATAAGGTCGGTCATGCCGGCATCGAGGATGACGAACTGCTTGTTGCCATTATCCTTGATGTAAAGCACCCGCGAGACCAACGTG
>CAMHDX010000310.1 GCA_946183895.1 uncultured Porphyromonadaceae bacterium
CGTCCTCGTCGTATTGGCGATAATGACTCACCTCGTCGATAAAGAACAGCGACAGGCACTTGATGCCGCGCTTGAAAAGCTGGCGCTCTTTGTCGAAGTGCGAGCGGATGGTCTCACGGATTTGCACACGCTGCATGGTCAGTTCGTTATTGTCTCCAATCACCTGTCCGCGATGAATGGTGGTGCCGTTGACAAACACGACATAGCCTTTAGGCGAAATTTCGCTCACCACATAGCCGTCATATTCGGCAAGTCCGCCGGACTCCACTTTGAGGTCGTCGCCCACATTGAACTTCTTCACCTTGCGAGTGATTGCACCGCTTGCGGTCTTGATTTCAAGTTCAATCTTGGCAATGGGCGGTTTGTGCGGCGAGAGTTCCACGCTGTCGAGGTACAAGTAGCCGCTTGTGCCTCGTAGGTTCTTGATCTCAAAGCCCTTGACGTGAATGCGTTTCACGAGGCGTTGACGGTAAGCATCGAGTGCGTCGAGCGCATAGATGGTGTCATGCTTGGTCTTGTGGGTAGCCGAATAGTTGAGCGTGAACAGTGGGTTGAAGCGTTTGAGTGCGGCTTGTGTGGCTGCACCCTCCATCTTTTGCGGCTCGTCCATGATGATGATTGGGCGGTTAGCGGCAATCACATCAATGGGGCGGCGGCTGGCAAACTCGTCACGCTTATCATATATGATGCGGCTCTCCTTACTTTTTCCACCCTCTTTGAGCGAGGTGGCAAAAGCCTGGGTGTTGATGATCATTGCGTTCAGCCCAGCGTCGCTACTGAACTGGTCAAGCTGTTGCAGGTTGCAGCTGTTATAGATGAACCAACGAGCCTTTTTGCCATAGAGTTGCATGAAGTGTTCTTCAAGCATATTGAAACTCTTGGCAACTCCCTCACGGATGGCAATGCTCGGCACCACGATGATGAACTTGCTCCAGCCGAAACGGCGGTTGAGTTCAAACATTGTTTTGATATAGACGTAGGTCTTGCCCGTACCCGTCTCCATCTCAATATCGAGGGTGACGGCACCATTGCCCACGGCGAGCGTCTTTGAGGGTGTGATGAGCGAAGCAACTTGCACAGAATTGATGTTGTCGAGCAATTGCTTTGACGACAACTCCACTTCGTGGTTGCGGTAGCCGGCATCTTCATCTTCAAACTGAAAACGATCATGCTTACCCAAGTCGCGGCGATACCGCATTGCGCTGTCGTGGCTGGGCTGGCCGTTGAAAACAGCTACGGTGTTTTCAACAGCGTCGGTTTGGTATTGTTGTATCTTGAATTTAAATTTCATACGCATTCATCATTTCTTTGCCTTTTTCTGTAAGAATGTATCGTTGCTTTGGACTATTTGGATTATTTGTAATAGTCGGCTCTACAAAGCCTGCTTCCAGAATATGACTTAAAACATTATTCTTAAACCTTCCACGATTGGTGTCCCCCGTAAGTTGCATCAGTATTCTTAATGATTGTGACTCTTTCGATAGTCCTGCCAACACTTTAATCACACTTGCATAGTATTCTTTTTCAAGCTTGGGACAGACTTGTGACAAGACTTGTGACAGACTTGTGACAGCTTGGGCCAAACTTGGGACAGAACTTAGGACTACTTGCGACGCGCCGGTATTTACGACACTATCAGCGACATCCTTCTCCACATCGGTGACGTTCACCCTGAACGCTGTCAGCAGGTTCACGACAAATTCAGCAGGTGGATTCCCGTTCTCCTTCAAATCGGCTTGCACTTGACCAACTCCACGATTGAACATATTCACATAGCCCAACGTCTTCATGGCACTGGCGATTATAGGATTGCGGTAGTCGTTGATAGTCGGGAAATTCTCAGGACGGGCATTGCCATACAGGCCACCGGCATTGGTGATTTCAAGATGGTGGGCAAACTCGTAGATGCGAAGCGGCATATTGCTCTGCAAGTCGCGGTGCATGCAGCCGTTCATCACCAACTCTCGAATAGCGGTATAAGGGAAGTTGCTGACCATTTCCTCACGCAGCATCGAAACGAACACCGGTTTCTTTTTGTTGACCGATAGTTCCAACAGCGACTCCAATCGCGGCAACAGTTCGCAGTAGTTGCCATCCAACTGAATTTCGTTCTGCACTTCGCTGCTCACGTCTTCGCCTTTGAAGCGTACATATTGCACATATAATCCGGGCAGAAAACGTCGTGGATGCTTGCCGAACAATACCATAGCGGCATTTGTGGGACAGTTGTTCTCGGTGTCATACATGCCCACCGCTGACAACTGTTCCTCGATGGTACGTCCATCAGTCGCCAGCAGTTCTTTCCCAATCAGTTTTTTGTTGCGTATAAGTTCCGTATCAATATCAGTCAGCCTTGCAGCCAGGCATGGCATGGCATCAAAGGTTGCCATATAGGACGTGCGACGTTCCGACAGGATACGCTCTTCTGCCTCGGTGGCTATATCACGGCGTGGACCAATGCGGATAAAGGTGCGACCCCGATAACGCACAGGTGGTAGTTCCGAGGGTGTCACCTCAGCCACGAGCAAGTCACAGTCAGGGAACTCAAACCGCTCGACACTCATCACAGGCAGTGGCAAGATATTACCATCAGAGCGTATGCCCGCAATCTTTTTATAAAGGTCATCTGTGACTTTCAGCCCCGACAATCTACCATCATCATGCGCGCCAAGAATCAGATAGCCTTTCTTCTTGGAGTTCGGCATGTCGTTG
>CAMHDX010000311.1 GCA_946183895.1 uncultured Porphyromonadaceae bacterium
GGTGGCTCCGGGCAGTGCATCGCCCATCATGGTTGAGCGCTCCACAATCACGTTTGAGCACTACAAGTTGCGCAACGGCGACTCGTTCTACATGCTTGCCAAGAAGAACGGCCTCACCGAGGCCGAGCTGCATGCCGCCAATCCCGGCGTGGAGCAGCTCAAGAAGGGCAAGTTTATCAATATGCCCACCATCAGGACCAAGGTTGTGAGCGAGACACCTGCCAAGCTTAGCGAGAGTGAGCTGCGCGCCTACTATGCTCCGCGTGTTAACGATTTCTATACGGCGGCTCAGGCCGCGCTCAAGTCGCGCACGCTCAACATCGGCATTGTGTTGCCTTTCCAGTTGCACAAGGAGCAGCCGCCGCGTCAGGCGTTGCTGTATACCGACTTCTACAAAGGCTTCCTAATCGCGCTTGACAGCCTGCAGCGCCGTGGTGACGCTCCCAAGCTTAATCTCACGGTCATTGACACTCAGCACAACCTCACTGTCACCGACAGCATTCTCGCCAGCGGCGCGCTGGACGCGATGAACGTGATTGTGGCGCCCGGCGAGCCGCAGCAGTTCCTGCGCATTGCCGGCTATGGCGAGCGCAAGGGCATTGATGTGCTCAACTGCTTTGCCGTCAAGAGCGACCTGCACACCACCAACGCCAATGTGTTCCAGGTCAACACCGCGATGAGCAATATCACCGATGTGGTGAACGCGTGGATTGACGAGAACTTCGCCAACCATAACGTCATTTTGCTCACCGACAAGAGCGGCGAGGACAGCGAGGCGTTCACGATGTTGCGCAGCCGCTTGGAGCAGAGCGGTCGTGGCATTGAGTTGGTCAGTGTGCCAAGTGGCGATTTGTCCGCCGGCGAGCTCTCGTTGGCGATGTTGCCGGGCTCAGAGTACCTGATCATTCCGTCCAATGCCGGCAAGTCCCTGCTCAAGCGCATCCTGCCGGCTATCAAGAAGGTGAAGGAAGAGCGCGTGGACTGCGACCTGCGGTTGATTGGTTATCCGGAGTACATCATGCTGTTGAAGGATTATCAAACCGACTTGCAGCAGGTGGACAGCTACATCTTCTCGCGCTTCTTCAACAGCAACGGCTATCGCACGCGCAACATTGAGTTTTACTATAACAAGTGGTTTAGGGGGCAGATGTTGACGTCTTACCCCAACATGGTGCTGTACGGTTTTGACACGGCGATGTTCCTTGCCGAGAGTGCCAATGCCGCCCAGGGCATCGAGGTCAAGCCCGAGGTTACCCGTGGCATACAGACCAACTTTCGCTTTGAGCCCATCGCGGGCGGCGGCTATGAGAATGTGGCGATAAATATCGCACACTTCACTCCCGCCAAGACCATTGAGACGATTGTGAGATGAGGCGACTGCTGTTTGTGTTGTTGATTGCCGTTCAAGCCGCGCTTGGCGTGGCTCAGGAGCGCATCGCGTCGCGCATGACCATTGGAGCACATGGCGGCATGACGATGTCGCGAGTGCAATTCAATCCGTCGGTGCAGCAGGCGTTCTTGCCCGGCATGATAATCGGCGTGCACTGGAAGTACGTTGAGGAAAAGCACTTCGGCCTGATTGCCGAGCTCAACCTGGCGCAGCATGGCTGGAAGGAGCGCTACGATGACGATGAGGGCGACCTGCGCTACAACCGCCGGTTCACCTACATTGAGCTGCCCATCATGACTCACATCTACTTTGGTAGCGAGCGTGCGCGCGGCTTCTTTAACTTGGGTCCTCAAGTGGGCTTCATGATAGGGAAGAGCACGTCGGCTAATTTTGATTGCGAGAACTTGCCTGACGACTATCCGGCCAACAGGCAGGTGGCGCAACTCACCCTGCCGGTCAAGCGCAAGGTGGACTATGGCATCACGGCGGGCATCGGGCTGGAGGTGAATGTCGCCTCGCGCCATGCTGTGAGCCTGGAGGGACGCTTCTACTACGGCTTGCGCGACGTGTTCGCCAACCGCAAGAGTGACGTGTTCGCCGCGTCGTCATCGCTGTCGATTGCGGTGACGCTGGGTTATAGCTTCGCGTTGAAGTAGGGGTATTGAGCATCGTGCGAGCAGGTTGCGCTCATTTTTTGCCGATGTTCAATCAAAAATCAATCAAAAAGTCAAAAATAATTTGGCTGATTGCGAAAAAAGTAGTAATTTTGCGCGCAATTTCAAGGCAAACGCCTTGTTTTAATCGTTGAAACTTCGATGCATTGGTGACGATGCTTAATTCCGGTGCATAAAGCGTAGGACGAAATTCGCCTAATTTTTTCAAAACATTCAAACAAATTACACGAAATGTCTAAGATTTGTCAAATCACCGGAAAGAAGGCGATCACGGGCAACAACGTGTCGCACTCGAAGAGAAGGACAAAGCGCAAGTTCAACGTGAACTTGTTCAAGCGCAAGTTCTACTGGCCCGAGCAGGACGCATGGATTCAACTGACAGTGTCGGCTGCCGGCCTGCGCATCATTAACCGCCTTGGCATCGATGCCGCCATCCGCAAGGCTGCCGCCCAGGGTAATCTTTAATTTTAATGTCTGACACCTAAACCATTTCAACGACTATGGCAAAGAAAGCAAAAGGAGATCGCGTGCAAGTCATCCTGGAGTGCACCGAGCAGAAGGCTAGCGGCGTGCCGGGCATGTCACGTTACATTACCACTAAGAATCGTAAGAACACAACCGAGCGTCTTGAACTCA
>CAMHDX010000312.1 GCA_946183895.1 uncultured Porphyromonadaceae bacterium
GAGCACGACGGCGTCGCCTTTGAAGACCTGCCCGACGACTGGAAGTGCCCGCGCTGCCGCCAGGGCAAGGACAAGTTCAACAAGGCATGAGCCACAGCCATGAGGAATGTGGCAATCGCGGCAAACGATTGACAGGCGCATAGGTTGAGGGCGCGCACCACGATCGCGGTGTGCGCTCTCATTGCGATTGTATGCTGTGTGTCCGATGGCTGATTACATCATCTCAATCAGGAAGTTCTCGTAGCCCAGCTTGTCGATGTAGTTGAGGTACGTAGAGGAACTTCCGCACCAGCTGCGGCAAGAATTTTGACTTTCTTGGCTAACATACATTGAATTTTGACACAACCTCAAAATATCGCGAATTTAAGTTTCTAATGTACCGCGAATGTTCGCTAACGCATCGCCACCGGCGATAACCAATCAGAAAACCCCATCATGATAGGAGCTTGCGACTGAATGGTGGGGTATGCAGACCCACCCCACAGTTCCTCGGCGAGGAACACCTTGTGCAGTCAATGAGTGCACGGCATGATAAAGAACATCCGCGAGGAGGATCCGCACCCCAAGTAGCCCGGCAAGGGTGAAGTCCAGCTCATCACCCACCAAAACACCTATATCTCAATGGCTTACCCCGACAGCCGGTGATAACCAGCCGTGATAAATTCAGATATAGCGACACCACGCGCACTATCGCCCTTGCGTCGGTTGGCAGGTCACTTGAAAAGCACGTTAACTGGTTTGCCGATGGTCCATGCAGCGGAGTAGGTTGCGAAGAGCGAGCTCTGCTCGTGTATTGCCGGGAATACGATGTCCGTAGCGAGCCTGACTACATAGTTGTTGCGCTTGGCGGCAAGTTGCCGATTGAGGCGCGAGCCGAGGCCGAGCGAGATGATGAGCAGGCGGTCGTTGTTGAGCAATGGTTGAAGGTGTGCAGGCACTCGCTTGTAGCCGTGATGGGCATTCACCAGCACGATGGGTGCGCCGCCACGGACGAGCACCGCCAGCACCTCCTTCTCCAACCGCGACGTGAAGCCGCTCACCACCGGCCGCGTGCCGTGGCTCATCGCGGTCGCCCAGTCGAGGGTGGGGAGCACCGATAGCGGTGACACACGGCTCGGCGCGAGAAAAGCCGTCATCTCCCGCTCCATCAGCGCCACGTTCCCCATATACTCAACGTTCATCGCTTGTTCAATAATTGAATACTTAGTCCAAGATTTAGTGCATCATTAATATACTTGAGACATCTATATTTCTCCAAGGTTTTGGAATAAAAGCTAATATAAAGGCCTTTACCGGTAGGGTGTTGTGCATTTCTAATCACTCGTTTAGAACTTAATTCATATCCTACAATTGCAGTGTTGCGAATATAGATGTTTAAGGCTTTGACCCTTTCTGGGCCAATCCACTTGATACAATCAACAAATAGTTGCCAAACCTCATGATTAGTATCAGAGTGTCCATCTGGATAATCAATTCTGATATATAGCCCTTCACGCTTCAGGTTCGCTGCGGGCGCTGTTGGAATGATTATTTGGCCTCCGTTTCGCTTTATCGGAATGTCAAAGTAATTGTTGATAGCCACATTCTCATTTACTTCATCGTCATTTAGATTATTGTGATGGCTAAATGCCAATTTGTTTTGGTCATGTTCGTCTTCATGCAGCTGATTCGGTGCATCAGAATTTATATTACCCAAATTGTGAGCAGTATATGATTCTTCTTGTTCGTTTGGACCTTTCTGTTCTGTAGGCTCGTTCGCCACTGGCAGTGTTGATGTTATAGCCGGCGAAATTCGTTTCGCTTCCACGATATCAATAATGTCCTGTTCCCGTGAAAACGCCACTGAAATTGGTTCATCTGGCTTGTATTCAACAAGTAACGCAACACTGCTTTGCAGCTTTGAGAGAATCGGTTCAATTGCGTGGGTTAGCTTGGGGAGCACTTCATCTTTGATGAGTTCTTCCTCCAGTTGTGCAATATCCTCCATCATGCCTGCCGGCAGATTGTACCCGGAGACCTCAAGAAATTGTTTTGTTCGGTATAATTCATCTAATTTACTCATAGTATTATAAGTTTAATCGTTATTGTTCAGTTCGTCACCCATGCGGTACTTGATGTCGTAGTTGATAATGAAATCAAGCTCCTCTTCAGTGAAACCATAATGCTGAGCCAAAACCTTGTCTATCTCATCCATTAAAGACTTAGCTTGTTGTTTCTGATAATTCACTGTTTTTGTTGCACCATTAGTTTTACTATTTATGATATAGTAATTAGCATTATTTCTTAAATTTTCCTCAAGCATACAACTTAATCTAACGATTTCATCAGATAAATCTTTATCATATGTAATCTGAAATCCGAATATCATATAGTCTTTGAAATTAAACAAATCATAGTTTATGGAATAGTACCACCAGAAAAGATTGCTGTTTAATGCCGCTGTCAGGAATTCAGATTTTACATCGTTCTTAAACGATGTGTGTTTGTTACTCACAGATACACAATCAAATTCAGAGTTTAAAAATGTCACCCAATAGCCGCCGCCCGCTGTTCTGTAATATACGCTGTTTTTAGCATTATACCCACCTATATAATTAGAGATAATGACATCTGAACAATACTTTTGAAAAATTGAACTTTCAATTGAACTACCCAACTTAATAAAATGATCCTGCTTATCTTCAACA
>CAMHDX010000313.1 GCA_946183895.1 uncultured Porphyromonadaceae bacterium
GTCCTTGACAACGTCCTCAACTATACGCGCGATTTCGGCAAGCACTACATCAACGCCTCGCTCGTCTATACCCGTGACTCCCGTGAATCCAGCAGCAACGGGATGCAGGGCACCGATTTCTCCGGTGTCGGCACTGTTGAGCCCATTGATGGCATCGCGGAGCAGGTACTCAAGCGCACGTCATACGTCGTCTCGTACAACAAGGATACACGATGCCCCAACTGGGTGGCGTGGCGGCTCACTGCCGCGCACACCACCGGTGACGTCAAGCGCATGGGCAATGCCTTCCATGAGGACTTGGATGTGCCGGCGCCGCGCGCCCTCAACTCCGACTACAAGGATAGTGGCTATTCGCGTGGTCACTTGTGCCCAGCCGGCGACAACAAGTGGGACAAGGACGCGATGTACGAGACCTTCCTGCTCTCAAACGTGTGTCCTCAGAATGCCAACCTCAATAGTGGCGTGTGGAACCAAATTGAAATGTCGTGCCGACGCTGGGCTGAGCGCGATGGCGACCTGTATATCATCACCGGACCCATGTACTTCAGGAGCAGCGAGCGCTACTACATCGGCGAGAACCGAGTTGCCGTGCCCGACGCATTTTTCAAAGTGATCCTATGCCTGCGCAGTCCCAAGGCGATAGGCTTCATCTGCCGCAACACCGAGGGCAAGGGGCGCAAAGACCAATACACCTACTCCCTCTCCCAGCTGGAGCGCCTCACCGGACTGCACTTTTTCCCACTACTCGATAGCAACACCCGGTCGCTCATCGAGGACAATGCCGACCTCACCCGCTGGTGACACATCGTTTGCAATGCCACGTCCCGAGAGGTGTGTGAAACTCGTCCGGAAAAATGTATAAAAGTATGGAAACTTGTCCTAAAAAGTGTTGGGATTCTTGTAGGTTCGTCTGGAAAAATGTGATTTTGCACCCAAAATTCGTCACTAAAAATGTAAAACATCTACATGGAGCAACTGTTATACAAGCAATTAGAGCGGTGGAAGGCGAGTCCGGCTCGCAAACCGTGGCAACCGCCAGTACTTCGGCAAGCACTACTTCCACCACGGCATGCTCATCACCAGCGATATGCCGGTGACTAAAAAAGGCTCGTGGTTCCTCGAGTATGAGCACAAGTGCGACCCGGAACTGATTCAGATTATTCAGGGCACGGTCTATGAGGTGTGGCGGGTTGAGCGGAAGATTGCCGCCCTTGTCAATGAGGGCAAACCAATTCCCGCATGGCTACGCTCGCAACTGCGCACTCTTAACCGTGACCTGTGCCGTATGCGCTCGGTGACGACCTACTACCGTGAGGCTTCTACCATCTACAACATGCAGGTGCTGGGTGAGGCGTTCATCAATCAGCTGAAGCGTGACCTGCCACCGCTCACGTTCCAGACCAGCGTGCTGTGCAAGCGCATCGGCATTCAGCGCGACGGCTTCTACTCGTCGATGACCGAGAACAACAAGTACAGCGCCACCAACTTCTCATATCTTGACAACCTGGAATACAAGTTCGATAAGATTCAGGAGCCGTGCTCGCTGGCTGATGCTGACGTGGACAGCAATCAACCATTGTGCATCGCCTTTGACTACAACGCCAACATCAACTGGCTGGTGTGTGGACAACCGCGCAAGACGCAGCTGCTTGTTCTCAAGTCGTTCTTTGTGAAGTTCGAGCGCAAACTGCCGGAACTGATTGATGACTTCTGCAAGTACTACCGCCACCACAAACGCCGTGAGGTTGTGTTCTACTATGACAGCACCGCGCTCGGCTCGAACTATGCGGTGAACAACGAGGACTTCCGCTGGGTTATCAGCAACGAGTTCAAGTCACGTGGCTGGCGTGTCAGGGAGGTATATATAGGCAGGCCGATGCACCACATTGAGAAACAGTTGCTCATCAACCGCATGCTGGCGGGCCATGCCCGACTGCGCCCGCTGTTCAACCGCGAGAACAATGAGGACTTGTTGGTATCGGTTCAGACCGCCGGAGTGTATAACGGCAACAAGGATAAACGCGGTGAGAAACTCGCCGAGACCGAGGAAGATCGCCTGAGGCACGCACCGACGGCAGCGACGCATTCGACACCTTGTGTATCGGGGTGGAGAAGTTTCCACAGGCGGTGACAAGTATCAGCGTGACGTCATCGTGGTAATTCCAAAATTACCGACACACGTCGCCCGCACGCGCGCCGGCGATGACCGCTGCATATTCCGCCGAGCGGTGGCGGGTAAGGGGCTCGGTGGCGTAGGGCAGTGGGGGCGACCCTTTCGGGCAGACCGCTGAAAAGCGGTCTCGGGTGGCTCGCAAACCCCTATTTGTTAAGGAGTTTGCTCGCCGTAGTAGCGAACACGTTCGCTTTAGTGCCCTCGTGGCTCGATCTAAAACACCGTTTCACGCTGTTTCAGAAACTGCTACGAGCTACGAGTGAAGCCTCCTGGAGATTCCTGCTTCACTCTGGCTACTGATGACCATTTGTATCCCGCCTGCAGTCCTCTATGAATCGTTTTAAGCCGTCTTTACCTCCGGTGAAATAAGCCTTCAAAAGACGGTAACAAGCATAGATGAAAGCCGTGACGACAAAGATTGTCGCGGCTGCGGCGACAATAGCCACGAGACAAAGAAGAATCAATCCGAGCCACCCGAGAGACTGAAAGAGACAAAGCGCCATAAAACT
>CAMHDX010000314.1 GCA_946183895.1 uncultured Porphyromonadaceae bacterium
AGATGGTGATTGGATAATTGGTGTAAATCGCAACATGTTGCGATTTACACCAATTATCCAATGCTGCCCATAGGAGATTATGACCAAAATCTCATTTTATTGCGAATTAGTAGTCGTATGTAATAGACATCGACGGACCCCATATGATGAATCGCTGCGGTGTGGGTCGCGGGCTGGCGGTGTCAGAAGCGCAGGGTCAGGTGAGCCAGCACGTTGGTGCCTGCCATGGGATAGAAGCGCGGGTCGCGGCTCAGGGTGTACGTCGCACTCTTGTCGCCGCCGGGATAGAGCGCGGCGGTTTGCGAGTAGCCGTTGGTCTCGTAGCGCTTGTTGAACAGGTTGTAGATGCTGATGCCCACGGCAATCTCCTTGACATTAGGTATGGTCGTGAAGGAGTAGTTGAGGTGAAGGTTGCTCACGCAGTAGGGGTCGAGCGAGTCGTCCTTGTTGCCGGTGTTGTCGAGGTATTGCCGGCTGACGTATTGGGTTTGCAGCATCGCGCTGAGCCCTTTCCAGTCGACGGCGAACGTGTTGTTGGCGATGACCGAGGGCGAGAAAGCGATGGGCGAGTCGCCACAGTTGATGGCTGTCTGGGTGTACATGTCGTCCCATGTGTCGGCATTGTAGTCGCTCACCCATGCCACATAGTCCTTGATGCGGTTGCGGCTCACGACGCCGTTCGCCTCCCAGCGCAGCCATGACGTGATGTTCCAGCCGGCGGTCAGCTCCAGTCCCATGCGGTAGGAATTCGGCACGTTCTCAGCCATGGGCTCGCCTATCTCGTTGAGGCGTCCGTTGAGCACCAGTTGGTCGCGGTAGCTCATGTAGTACCCGCCCAGGGCGAGAGCAAACTTGCCGGTGGTGAAGCGGTAGCCCAGCTCATAGTCGATGAGCCGCTCGCTGCGCGGATGCTCAAGGAAGAGGCCGTCGGTGTAGTTGTTGCGCGTGGGCTCCTTGTGTGCCACAGCGATTGAGCCGAAGATGCGGTGATGGCGGTTGATGCTCCAGCTCAGTCCGCCCTTGGGGTTGAAGAAGTTAAACGGCTCGTTGATGTCAAGCGTCTGCAGGTGCTCGGGCGAGGCTGTCCAGTCCCACTTGTCGTTGTCGCCGCTAATCTTGTAGCGTACGCTGCGATATTGCAGGTCGGCGTACACGTTGAGCCCGCCCACGATGTTATAGTTCGCCTTGGCGTAGATGTTGAAGTCGTTCTTGCGCCCGTTGTTGCTGTAGTAACGGTGGTCGGTGTCAAGCGGCGCGGTGTAGTTCTCGACCCACAGCACCTGCCCGTAGTGGTGGTTGACGTAGCGGTTGAACGAGCCGCCCAGCGTGGCTTGCACGCGCTCGTTGTTGTACCTGAGGGCGAACACCATGCCGCCAAAGTCGCTGTCAACGGCCTTCTTGCGCACCAGGCTGGATTTCTTGAGCGTGCCGCTTGCCGTCTCGACCGGCTGCAGCAAGTACTCCTTGAGGGTGCGGTTGTTCTTGTATTCCTGATAGTAACCGAAGCCGTCGGTGTAGTGCAGCCCCACGTTGAGGTGCCATTGCTGCGAGAACCGCTGGTCAAGCAGCAGCTGGTAGTGGGTCTGGCGGTAGATGTCTTTTTGGTCTTTATAGAAGCCGGTCACAACGCCGTCGTGCTTGATTTCGCCATTGGGGTTGTACTTGCGCTCGGTGGAGAGCTGCTCGCGGCTGATGCCGTCCCAGGCGTGGTAGGTCTCCTCCTTGCCGCCAAAGGTGATGAACCGCAGCAACGTGCCGCCATTGTTGTGGTAGGCGAGTTGGGCATAGTAGCTCTGCAATGCCGCGCTGGCGCGGTCACGATAGCCATCGCTACCCAGGTGGCTCAGGCGTGCGTCGATGGTGAAGTGGTTGCCCAGCAGTCCCGTGCCCACCATGAGTGTCGCCTTGTGGGTGTTGAACGAGCCGTATGAGCCCGACACCTCGGCATAGGGCGACAATGCCGGAGCGGCGGTGGCGAGGCTGATGCCGCCGCCAAAGGCTCCCGAGCCGTTGGTGCTGGTGCCCACGCCACGTTGAATCTGGATAGAGCCGACGCTAGAGGTGAAGTCGGGGGTGTTGACCCAGTAGACTGTGTGGCTCTCGGCGTCATTGAGGGGAATGTCGTTGATGGTGATGTTGATGCGACTGGCATCGGTGCCGCGCAACCTGAGTGAGGTGTAGCCCAAACCGGAGCCGGCATCGCTGGTGGCGACAGCGCCGGGCGTCGAGCTCAGCAGCAGCGGAATGTCCTGCCCGTGGTTTACACGAGACAGCTGCTTGGCATTAAGGTTGGTGTAGGAGAGAGGTGCCGAATCATCGGCGCGTGTGGCAATCACCTCAACTTCGGTCAGTTGCACATTAATGACCGTGTCGGTTGCTTGGGGTGAGGGTGTCACCGCAAGACTCGGTGCCGCGCACGCCAGAGCCGCGGTCACCGTGAGCATAAGATGTTTCATCGGTTGTGATAATTAATAAGTTACTTCTCTACGCCGGCATTACCCGGTTCAGATTCGATGGGTATGTTCTCAGCCACGCCATGACGCGTGGCACCCCCAACTCATTGAATCGCCTGCAAAGGTAGTGCAAGTCGAGCGCAATGGCAAATGAAAAAGCAATTTTTTCCTGACTTCGTCATCGCATACCCCAAAATTCGTCAGTGAATAGTTTTGCTATTC
>CAMHDX010000315.1 GCA_946183895.1 uncultured Porphyromonadaceae bacterium
TCCGACAGGAAGTCTCATATAGATATATGCGTCCCAATATGTACGATTTGCGTGATAGTGGGACAATTTGTGAAGATGCTAATCTTGTTATGCTCTTGGATATTCCTGAGATGTTTTATCGCTTGGGCGAGGATCCTGAGGGGAATGACATAAGAGGCTTGGCTGAAGTCGTTGTTGCGAAAAACAACAATGGCGGATCGGCAGAAGCAAGATTGTACTTTGATAAAGCTATAGGTTGTTTTAAGGACCAAAAAGAACCTGATACTGATTTAGGCAACTCGCAAGATCACTCCGATGAAAAACAATGACTCCGTTCCTTTCTGAAGTTTGATGCTATTACAAGGTACAATTATTCCTCTTGACGATCAAGGATACTCAAGAAATTATACACCTGATGTTTTTGTGCCCAAGACTATTCACTATTTATAATAAAATTGCTAATTTTGCAGTTTATTTTATGTAATTTATATAATATTTAAACTATGAATTTCGAAAATTTTATCGCTAATTTTGCGGATCAGTTTGATGATACCGATCCCAGTGAGATCAAGGCGGACACCAAGTTTCGCGAACTTGAGGAGTGGTCATCGCTAATCGCGTTGAGCGTGATTGCGATGATTGACGATGAGTATGACATCATTATCAAGGGTGATGACATACGTAACGCCGAAACCGTTATGGATTTGTTTAACACTGTCAAGTCAAAGGCTTGAGTTATGGCTTTTCTTTCGATTCCCAACGTGACGATAAGGGGCATCAGCGCATGCGTGCCCCCGCTCGTTGAGGAGAACCGTGACGTTGAACTGTACAATCCCGAAGAGGCGGAAAAGGTGATCGCCAGCACCGGAGTTGAGCGCAAGCACATTGTGGGCGATAGCGGCATCACGGCGAGTGACCTTTGCCTGCAGGCAGCCGAGCGGTTGCTTGATGAGCTCGGCTGGGAGCGTGAGAGTATTGACTTAATCTGCAACGTGACTCAGACGAGCGACTATATTAATCAACCAAATGCATTTATATTGCACGACAAACTCAGTCTGTCTAGCGACTGCATGGTGCTTGACTTGTTCCATGGTTGTCCTGGTTGGGTGGTGGGCTTAAGTTCCGTAGCCTCGTTGATTCGTGGTGGTGTAATAAAAAGAGCATTACTTGTTGATGGTGATACAATTACTTCAACCCAGTATCCTAAAGACCGCGAATGCCGGCCACTGTTCGGTGATGCCGGTTCTGCGACTGCTTTAGAGTATAGAGAATGTGCACCCGAAATGTTTTTCCAAATGGGCACCAACAGCAAGGGTGGTATCTCACTGGCCCACATCAGAGGAGGTCAACGCAGGCCATATACGCTGGACGAGTATCAACAAGAGTTGATGATGCTTAGAGGTGACGCTGATGTTAGTGCCGCTGATGATTTGATGGACGGAATGGATGTCTTCTCTTTTGGCATTTCCATGCCTCCGCGCAGCATAAAGCAATTGTGCGAACATTTTAATGTCAATATCAATGAAGTTGATAATTTGGTGCTGCACCAGGCTAACCAGTTCATGGTGAATAAAATTGCCAAGAAGGTGAAGATGGACGTCGACAAGGTGCCTACAAGCCTCAAGGACTATGGCAACACCACGAGCGTGTCGATACCGTTGACTATTGTGTCGCAGTGTGGCGAGGAGTATGCGACACGCCACCTGAAGACGATTGCTTGCGGCTTCGGCACGGGCTTGGCTTGGGCTACGGTGTATTTTGAGACTGAGAATATTGTGTGTCCCGAAGTATTGATTTATAGCAAAAATGATTGAGTATAACCCATTTTCGTTGGAGTCTAAACGTATCCTTGTAACAGGTGCGTCCAGTGGCATAGGAAGCATGACGGCTCTGGAGTGTGCCAAGTTAGGAGCCTCCATTATTGTAACAGGTCGTAATGTTGAGCGCCTGACGACAGTTTTCAATGACTTGGATGTCAGCAGTAATCAACAACATCAAATGATTGTGGCAGACTTGTCCACTCCCGAAGGTGTTGATGCTATAGTTAGTGCCTGTGACTTTCTTGATGGTTTTGTAAGCAATGCTGGTATTGCTATTGGTGTTTCACCGGTGCGATTTATGAAAGATGCAGATTTGGATCGCTTGATTGAGCTTAATTTGAAATCGCATGTGAAGTTAGCGCGCAATCTTTATAAGAAAAAAAAACTTAATAAAGGTGCCTCATGCGTTTTCACTTCTTCGATTGGTGGTGTTTTATCTTTCGGAATAGGAAGTTCTATTTACGGCATGACAAAGGCTGCAATCAGTTCATTCTCTAAGTTTTGCGCTGTGGAGTTTGCATCGCGTGGCATCCGTTGCAATGCGGTGTGCCCAGGAATGATAGAAACTCCGTTGACAGCCAATATGGACAACCTATCGGCAGAGGACATTGAGATCAATAAGCGTTATGGCAAGCCGGAGGAAGTTGCTCGCCCAATTGCTTTCCTCTTGAGTGATGCGTCTTCTTTCATAACAGGTATCTCTCTCGTGATTGATGGAGGCGTAACAATACCGATTTACTAATCAAGTTTATGGCATTTCTGGCGATTAACAATGTGGCGATGAGGGGGGTGGCGGTGGCTGTGCCGCGCCAGGTGAAGGTGGCTGCGGAGCAGCCGTTCTTCACACCCGTTGAGG
>CAMHDX010000316.1 GCA_946183895.1 uncultured Porphyromonadaceae bacterium
AGCGTGATGCTCACCGAGATGATTAACAACTGCACCGCGAGTACACAACGCGGATACAGCGACGTGTACGACATGTTCTTCACACCCGCCCAACCCGCCTTTGACGGTGTGGGACAGAGTGAGACGCCCGGTGCCGTGAAGTCGTGGTTGGACCGCTACTCTATCACATTGGACGGTGTTACGCCCATTTTTGCCATCGATGAGACCTTAACCGGCCTGAGCATGAGTGTCAATCTTGAGTATATTGACGACAATGGCGCGCACATCATCGACCTGCCGGACATGATGAATGATGACTACCTCGCACCTCGTCAACTCAACATCTACAAGAGCTTGTCATCGCTCATTGAGCTGATTCCGGAGCTGGAGGGCTACCTCAACGCCAATGGCGCGGGCAAGGTGAACTACCGGCTGCAGGAGTTCGCGCCGGTGCTGATGGAGACAATACCCACCCTGCGCCTACTCGGAGCCAAGGTGGTGATGCCCAAGGCGTTGCAAGACCTTATCAGACCGCGTGCCACCATGATGCTCACCACACGAGACAATGACTCCGTGTCAATGCTCAAGCTGGACCAACTGCTGGACTTTGACTGGCGCATCGCGTTGGGCAATAACATCATCTCGCGCGATGAATTCATGAGCATGATGGCAAACGCACACGGCCTGATGCGCTTCAAGAACGAATACATCTACATTGACGAGGCTGACATGAAACGCCTGCAACGGCTCATGTCAGGCAGCACACGCGATTTGGGACCGGCACAACTGTTGCAGATTGCGCTCAGCGGCAAGTATGAGAACACACCGGTCTTGCTTGACGACAGTGTCAAGGAGCTGGTGAGACAACTATCAACAACTGCCGACGAGCCTCTGCCCGAGGGTCTGAATGCCACACTGCGCCCCTATCAACGGCGCGGTTTCTCATGGATGTGGCGCAACATGCAGATTGGCTTCGGCTCCATCATCGCTGATGACATGGGCTTGGGTAAAACGCTGCAAGTCATCACGTTGATTCTGCACCTCAGGAACCATGGCAACCTCGATAAGGAGCGCGCCCTAGTGGTTGTGCCCACCGGATTGCTCAGCAACTGGGAGGCTGAGTTCGCCAGGTTCGCTCCGTCAATCGATGTGTTTCGCTACCATGGCCCCGGGCGCGACCTCAAGCAGATGGGCAAGGCTCACGTGCTGCTGACGAGCTATGGCGTGATGCGCGGTGACTGCGAAAAGTTGCGCAAAATCAAATGGGCACTCATGGTCATTGACGAGGCGCAAAACATCAAAAACAGCAACACAGCCCAGAGCGAGGCTGCCCGCTCAATCAAGGCATCGACCCACATCGCCATGAGCGGCACGCCTGTGGAGAACCGCCTGGCAGAGTTTTGGACAATCATGGACTATGCCAACAAGGGCTACCTCGGCACAGAGAAACAGTTTAGCCGCCGTTTTGCCAGCCCCATTCAGCTCACAGGCGACGAGCAGACCGCGGCGCAGTTCCGCGCCATCACCGCCCCGTTCATCATGCGACGCCTGAAGACCGACAAGTCAATCATCAGCGACTTGCCCGACAAGCTGGTGCAGAACGATATAGCACAACTCACGCCGCGCCAAGCCGCCCTCTATGTCAAGACGCTTGATGAGGCGATGGCAGTCATCAACTCTATTGACGACACCGATGCCGCTCAACTCTTCCGTCGGCAGGGATTGGTCTTGCAAATGATTACCGCTCTAAAGCAGATATGCAATCACCCGGCGCAGTACCTCAAGAACGACGATGACGACCCGGTACTCTCGGGCAAGGCGACAATGCTGCTTGACCTGGTCGAAGCCATTGTTGACAGCGGCGAGAAAGCACTCATCTTCACCCAATACCGCGAGATGGGAGCATTGCTACAGGGCTTTATTGCCAAGCGGTTAGGCTCCGAACCGCTGTTCTATCACGGTGGCTGCTCAATAGCCGAGCGCAATAACATCGTGGACCGTTTCCAGCACAATCGTGCCGACCGCATCGCCATCTTGTCGCTCAAGGCTGCCGGTACAGGCCTTAACCTCACCGCCGCGTCACACGTTATCCACTACGACCTGTGGTGGAACCCCGCTGTTGAGGCTCAAGCCACCGACCGCGCCTACCGCATCGGCCAGGACAAGAACGTTATCGTACATCGTTTTATCACCCGCGACACCTTTGAGGAACGCATCGATGCCATGATACAGTCCAAGAAAACACTTGCCGAGATGACCGTCACGGCAGGCGAAAACTGGATTGGGCACCTCAGCAACCGCGAACTCACCAACATCTTCTCCCTGCAATCCTCCCTCCACTCCACCGAGGATTAACCCATCAAGTTGCTTGTCGCGCCGGGCGGTCATCATACCGGCCTTGATGTAGGTGGCGCCGTATAGTGGCAACGACGCATAGTTGAAGTTTTTGTATTTTTATTTCAACTACAAAGTTACTGAAAATCAGCGACTTTACAGAATTTCAACTATGCTTTTTTACTTTAGAAACTTAAATATTAATACAAGAAACGCTGGAAAAGCGGTCGTAATTCGACGTGCCGCAGTTCTCATTGAAGGGCTTCACAACATTTAATAGTATCGTAACTGCAATTAGTGCAGGCGGGTGAAAAAATCAGCCTAACTTTGTGGA
>CAMHDX010000317.1 GCA_946183895.1 uncultured Porphyromonadaceae bacterium
TCGACATGGACTTTGCCGGCCTGATTATCGAGTCGCACTGCAATCCGGACTGCGCGTTGAGCGATAGTAACCAGCAGGTTACGCCCGAAGTGTTAAACCTTATCTTAAACACCCTAGTGATACGTCAAGAGAAACAATCGACCGAGAATCTGAACTTGTTGCGCCAGCAGATTGACAAGTGCGACAACGAGTTGCTGGAGGTGCTGAGCAAGCGCATGCGCGTGGCTCGCGACATAGGCCAGTACAAGCTGGAGCACAACATGCCGGTGGTGCAAAACGACCGCTACGCCGACATCATGGAGCGCCGCGTCAACCTCGCGGTGGAGATGGGCATCGGCGCCGAGTGCATGCAGGCAATCATGCAAGCCATCCACGAGGAGAGTGTGCGTCAACAAATTGAGATTGTAAACGGCACTACTACGCTATGAAGATACTGATAATGGGAGCCGGCAAGATGGGCTCATTCTTTTGCGACCTGCTCACGAGCGAGCATGAGGTGGCGATATACGACACGTGCAAGGACCGGTTGCGCTTCACGTTCGATGCGTTGCGCTTCACCGGTCTTGACGAGGTCGACGCGTTCGCGCCCGACCTGCTCATCAATGCCGTCACGGTCAAGTACACAATCCAGGCTTTTGAGGCAGTGCTGCCTCACTTGCCATCGCGTTGCATCATCAGCGACATCGCGTCGGTCAAGACCGGCTTGCCTGAGTTCTACGCCAGCCAGCCGCACCCGTTCGTGAGCACCCACCCGATGTTCGGCCCCACGTTCGCGTCGCTGTCCAACCTGAGCAACGAGAACGCCATCATCATCAGTGAGGGCGACCACTTGGGCAAGGTGTTCTTCCGCGACCTGTACAACCGGCTACACCTGCACGTGTGCGAGTACACGTTTGCCGAGCACGACCGCACCATTGCCTATTCGCTCACAATACCGTTTGCCAGCACGCTGGTGTTCGGCAGCATCATGAAGCATCAGGACGCGCCCGGCACGACCTTCAAGCGCCACCTTGCCATCGCCCACGGGCTGATGAGCGAGGACGACTACTTGCTGCAGGAAATCCTGTTCAATCCGTTCTCAACCGCCCAGATTGACGCGATCATGCAGCGCCTCGCCGAGCTCAAGAGTATCATTGAGCAGCGCGACACCGTGGCGATGAAGCGATTCCTCGACGCGGTGCGCGACAACATCAAGTGAACAATTCAAGGTTATGAATTCAGGATGGTTTTCGGCTGATGGTTGGGTCAATCAGTTGTTTGTAACGTTAAGCGACTGGTTGTGGACCTACGTGCTAATGGGTGTGCTGGTGGTGTGCAGCCTGTACTTCACGATACGCTCGCGTGGGGTGCAATTCACGATGATACGCGAGATGTTGCGCCTGCTCACCGACTCGGCGATGCGTGCCGAGGAGCGTCCGCTCACGGAGAGCGGCGCGCGCCACATCTCGTCGTTCCAGGCCTTTGCCGTTTCCGTGGCCACACGCGTTGGAACGGGCAACCTGGCAGGCGTCGCCACGGCGATTACCATCGGCGGTCCCGGGTCGGTGTTCTGGATGTGGATGCTGGCCCTGCTGGGCGCGTCAATGGCATTTGTCGAGTCCACTCTGGCGCAACTGTACAAGCGACCCAAGGAGGACAGCTACATTGGCGGCCCCGCCTACTACATATTGCACGGACTGCATTGCCGCTGGCTTGCCGTGCTGTTCGCGGCTTTGGTGCCAATCACGTTTGGCATGTCGTTCAACATGATTCAGAGCAACACAATCTGTGACGCGATGGAGATGGCGTTTGGTGTCAACCACATTGTGGTGGGATGCGTCCTCGCCGTCATCGCCTTGCTGATTGTGTTTGGCGGCATCCAGCGCATCTCGCATGTGAGCAACATTGTGGTGCCGTTCATGGCGGTGGGTTATCTGGTGATTGCCATCATCGTGATTGGCATGAACATCACTGAGCTGCCGAGGGTCTTCATGCAGATTATTGACGGCGCGTTCGGCATCGAGCCGGTGGCGGGTGGCACGCTGGGCATGACCATCATCATGGGTGTCAAGCGCGGCTTGTTCAGCAACGAGGCCGGCGAAGGCTCCACCCCCAATGTCGCCGCCACCGCTGCTGTGACCCATCCCGTCAAGCAGGGGCTGGTGCAGGCATAGGGTGTGTTCACCGACACCCTGCTGGTGTGCTCGTGCACGGCATTCATCATCCTGCTGAGCGGTGTGCACACAACCACCTCGCTCAACGGTGTGGAGTTGACACAAATGGCTTTACAGTCCCAGCTGGGTGGCATTGGACCCGTGTTTATCGCGATCGCAATCATGCTGTTCGCGTTCACCAGCATCCTGGGCTACACCTACTATGGCGAGGCAAATATCCGTTTTGTCACTTCCAACAAACTGATACTGAATGCGTTCCGCTTTATCTCGGGTGGAGTGGTCGTGGTGCTGGGCTCGCTTGTGAGCCTTGAGATGGTGTGGAACATCGGCGATGTGTTTATGGCGATAGTGACCGCCGTGAACCTTGTTGCCATCGTGCTGTTGTCGCGCAAGGCGTTTGACCTGCTCGCCGACTACCGCCGCCAGAAGCAGCAAGGCATCGTCGAACCCACCTATCACAACGACATCGACCCCGAGGTCGAAGCCTGGCATTG
>CAMHDX010000318.1 GCA_946183895.1 uncultured Porphyromonadaceae bacterium
GGGTGCGATGAGAGCAGCGCCAGCACGTGAGCGCCAGCGCAATGACCGTAGCCACCAGCACAGCGGCATATCGACGCGAAAAAATCACGCTCTTGCTCATTGCATTTCTTTTTACCTTACAAAGGTAGTGCAAGGTGAGCGAAATACAAAATAAACGCGTTTATTTTTATTTCCGAACCGCAGCCTACCTTCGACCGCAAGGTCAACGGTAGTGCAAGGTGAGCGAAAAATGCGATTAAATCCACGAAAATTTTATCTCACGCAAAGATGTGCCACCGGGGGCTGCGGCATCGCCTATCGGACGTACTGCTCAGTGTTCATTTGAGCGGCATGGATAAAGTGGACGGCAAATGGATTAAATGGACGATTGTAAGGTGAATGTTTTGTGTTAGATTTGCAGCCGATATTAACTATTTATTCATTTTTAGCTATGAAGAAATTATTTGTTTTGTTGATGGTGGCGCTGTCGGTGCTATCCACGAGTGCCCAGTGTGGCTTCAAAGGGTTTATCAGCGACATGACTATCGACCTGTCGGTGGGTCTGAGCTGGGCAAGATGTAATAAGGTGTTTGCCGACCAAAAGTTAGGTTTCACCGCCGGTCTGGATTTCACAAAGCCGATTACGACTTTCCATGGCAGCCCATCAACACTCTATGGTCTGCTCGGCTTCCAGGTTGTGCAAAAGGGCGGAAAGATTACCGACAACGCGCTGGACGGGCGCGACATGCTGTCGACCCACATCGCCATCCCACTGCACGTGGGCTATCGTTACAGTTTCTCGAAGTGCTCACTGTTTGTGCACGCCGGACCGTACGTCTCGTTCAAGGCGGGTGAGGGCGAAATGAATGACCGTGCGCTCAAGTCGTTGGCCTCAACTGAGTTTGGATTGAGTGGCGACATCGGCATTAAGTTTCGCCGTTTCCAGTTGTCCTATGGTTTGGACTTCGGTCTCACCAAAGTCGGCACCGGCATAGACGGGAATGACAACCTCGTGAACATGAAGTCTAATACCGGCCATGTGAAATTAACATGGAGCTTTGGTAAAGGCAGATGATTAAGAGGGGCCGCACTTAGCCCGCAGCCTCAGGCATCTGCACCCTCTGCGACGTTAGGGCGGCAGATGTCATCTATTCCCACAGAGCCGAAGTCGTCTCGGCATTGTGGGGCTTTGCATTGTTGGCTCGCATTCTGCGAGCTTGCGGCCGTCGGCCACGCGTGCCTACACAGTACCCTCTCCCCAACATAGACTTTAGCCGGTGGCACATCAGGTAAGCTGGCAGGCTCATCTACGGACTGTCACCACTGCAACAAGTTTATTGTGCCATTTCGCTCGGTTGGCACTACCGTTGGCCGGTGCCTAATGTAGGCTGCGGTTCGGCAATGGCAAGAAAACGACAAATCAAAATTTAATTTTGTTTGCCGTTTTCTTGCCATTGCGCTCACCTTGCACTACCTTTGCGAAGAAAACTAAATATTACAAGATTATGAAGAAGATTTTATTAACTCTCGCTACTATTTTCGTTGCTCTGGGGGCAAATGCAATCAACATCGGCCTGCGCGGCGGATTGATGGTCAATTCGCTCAAGATCAAGATGGATCAACAGGGCCTCAAGGAAGCCTTTAACGACAAGCTGGGCTGGCAAGTGGGCGTCATCGTTGAGGTGCCACTGCCACTCGGACTGGCGGTTGACGGCTCAGTGATGTACAACCACCACAAGCTCGATGTGCTTGACGCCGGAGGCAAGTACTACAACCGCTCGACCATCGGCATTCCCATCAACTTGAAGTACAAACTCAACATCGTGGGCGTGGGTCGCATCATCAAGCCCATGGTGTACACCGGACCGGAGTTCGGCATCCTGCTTAGCAAGGACAAGTTCAAGTTCAACGACATCAGCGGCACGTTCAAGCACTTCAATACCAACTGGAATGTGGGCTTCGGCGTTGAGTTGTTCAACCACCTGCAAATCACGGCGACCTACTGCATGGGTCTGAACAAGAGCCTCAAGGCAAGTTATGAGGACATTATTGACGGCAAAACCGTCACCTCGCTTGTCAAGGGCTCGGACCGCTACTGGACAGTCACCGCGGCTTATATGTTCTGAACACGCAACGGCGAGCTATCGTTATGATTGGAGTATTTGATTCGGGCTTCGGGGGACTCACCATCCTGCGTGCGTTGCGCAAGCAACTGCCGCAGTACGACTACCTGTTCCTGGGCGACAACGCGCGCGCGCCCTACGGCACGCGCTCAATGGAGACTGTCTACAGGTTCACGCTGGAGGCCGTGCGCTACCTGTTCGCTCAGGGGTGTCCGCTGGTCATCCTTGCCTGCAACACCGCCAGCGCCAAGGCGCTGCGCACAATCCAGCAGTGCGACTTGCCCGTGTCCGCCGACCCCACGCGCCGCGTGCTGGGAGTGATACGCCCCACGGTGGAGGCCGTCAGCGCCCTGACCGCGACCGGCCACATCGGCGTGTTCGGCACTCCCGGCACCATCAGCAGCGAGAGCTACAACCTCGAGATAGCCCACTTGTACGACAACCGCTACACGGTCACCGGCCATCCGTGCCCCATGTGGGTGCCGCTGGTCGAGAACCGCGAGAGCGACGGTGACGGCGCTGATTACTTTGTCAAGAAGG
>CAMHDX010000319.1 GCA_946183895.1 uncultured Porphyromonadaceae bacterium
GCACCTTGGGGTCCGCCCCCACGTTACCCAGCAATATGACTTTGTTTACTCCCATAGTATGATATCTAAGTTACTTAATTAACCTTGTCTCTGTGTCTGGAACGTCTCCGACGTATTCCCGCTGCCTCCCAAATTCGCATAATTCGCAGAGCGCTTCAGCGCGCCCAAATTCGCATTAATTCGCATCCCATTCGTCTTAATTCGGATACATTCGTTTTAATTCGGACCACATTCGTCTTCATTCGGATATATCGGATTTTACCAGTTGCCCACGGTGGCGTTGAAGATCAGGTCGGTGAGGTCGTTGGTGATCTGGTTGCACAGGTCGTCCTGCACGTCGGTGAGCATCTGGCTACTCGGGAAGTCGCGATAGGCGCTGAAGGTCTGGTCCTTGCTCAGCGCGTCGTTGCGGTTGTCGATGTACTTGACGCGCACGGCGATGGTCAGGCGCGTCTGGCTCGCATAGGCATCCTCGCCCACCGCTTGGGGCGAGAGGGTGTAGCCGGTGATTTCGCCCTCAATGCGCAGGTCCGAGTTGGGCGTGTCGACAACGCGCAGGCGCGTCTGTTGCGTCACCATGTCCATCAGTTTGTTCTCAAACAGCTGCTGCAGTGGCGGATAGACCAGCGCGGCGCGGATGGGAAACTCGCTGAATGAGATGGTGCGGTACACGTTGTAGTCAAGCGCGGCGCCGTTGAGCTTGTACGAGATGCTGCACGAGCCGGCAACGCTCATTGCTAGCACCAGCATCAGCAGCCGCAGTGGATATGTCAATCGATTCATCATAAGCCGAATTCGTACTGTAATTCTCTGTACTCCAATCTGTAAATCTCTGTAATCCAATCTGTAAATCTCTGTAATCCTCTGTAATTCTCTGTAATTCGTCTTAATTCGCTTTAATTCGCATAATTCGCATTATTCGAGGCCGTACAGTTTGATTTTGCGGTACAGAGTGCGCTCCGAGATTTGCAGCGCCTCGGCGGCACGGCGGCGGTTACCGCCAAACTCGGCGAGCGCGTCCTCAATCACGTCGCGTTTGATTTCGTCAAGCGACTTGAGCGGGGTCTGTCCCGCGGGTGTCGCCGTGCGCGGCGCCGGGTCGTAGCCGACCTCGGTGGCGTGACCCAGGTCCTGTGGGCGCTCGCTTGGCGCGAATTCCTCGTGCTTCACCACGATGTCGCTGTAGGAGCGGTCGTTATCGTCGGCTGCCTCTCCGCTCATCAGGTAGTGTGCGGGAGTCTCGCGCTTGAGTTCGTTCAGCGAGGTGTTGACGTGTGCCGTTGCCGCGCCGTGCGCCTTGAGCTCGTCTATCTCGCGGTGCAGTTGCATGATCATGCGGAAGATGAGTTCGCGGTCGTGGTCGTAGTCGTACTTGGGTTTGTTGGCGACAATGAGTTCGGGCTTTGAGCCCATGTCGGGCAGGTAGTGCTCGCGCAGCATAGCCGCCGTCACCGTGTGGCCCGCCTCGAACAGGCATATCTGCTCAATGATGTTGCGCAGTTGGCGTATGTTGCCGCGCCAGGGGTAGCTCTCCATGGCGGTGATGGCGTCGGCGGTGAACATCGGGCGTTCGCTATTGTTATTGTTGCTGTAGGTGTCAACAAACTCGTCGATAATCAGCCGCAGGTCGCTGCCGCGCTCGCGCAGGGGCGGCAGAGCAATCTGCACCGTCGACAGGCGGTAGAACAAGTCCTCGCGAAACCGCCCCTCGTTGACCATCTGTTGCATGTCGCGATTGGTGGCGGCGACCACGCGCGCCGTGGTCTTGCGGGGCTTGTTGGCGCCCACCGGGGTGAATTCGCCGTTCTCGAGCACACGCAGCAGTCGCACCTGGGTCTGCAGCGGCAGTTCGCCCACCTCGTCCAGGAAGATGGTGCCGCCGTCGGCGCTCTCAAAGAAGCCCACATGGTCGTTGTCGGCTCCGGTGAAGGCTCCCTTGACATATCCGAACAGCTCGCTGTCGATGGTACCCTCGGGCAGCGCGCCGCAGTTGACGGGGATAAACACCTTGGTCTTGCGGTCGCTGTTGTCGTGTATCATGCGGGCGATGTTCTCCTTGCCGGTGCCGCTCTCGCCGGTGATGAGTACGCTCATGGTGGTGGGAGCCACGCGCAGGGCGCGCTCCACGGCAGCCAGCAACTTGGCGTCGCGACCGATGATGCGCAGTTTCTTCATCTCGCTGCGCACCTTGCGGGTCATCTCGCTGCTCTCGCGCGTGGCGCCGGCGGCTTCGATGGGCTCGGGCGTTTGGCCCATCGTGAGCGAGTCGCGGCGGCTGCGGCGGTTGGTGTTACTCAGTTCCATTGCTTCATTTTGTAGGTTTCGTTGCGCAGGAATGTGCCTAACTGCGCGATGTCGTCATACTTCTCTTGCTCCGACACCGGAATGATGTCGCCCACGCTGATGCGGAAGGTCTTGTCCTGGCTGCGGAACACCTCGTTGGGCAGCTTGAGGGTGCGCAGGCGCCAGTCAATCATGCCCAGGATGGTGAACAACGTGCTGTTGTGACCATGAAAGTAGATGGGCACAACGGGAACCTTCAACTGCTTGATCATGCGTACAATCGAGGGCTGCCACTCGCGGTCCTCGATGCGTAATCCCCAAGTGAGCTTGCTCACCGCGCCGGCGGGGAAGAACGAC
>CAMHDX010000320.1 GCA_946183895.1 uncultured Porphyromonadaceae bacterium
GGCAAGCGCACGGTTGACCTGGCGGTAATCACCCACGAGGACTTCAGCGTCAAGGCTCAAAGCCAACGCTCGCGCGCCGAGATGCTACAGTCCGCCGAACAAGGCTATGGCGCCAACACGGAACTTTACAACCGGCTGCGCGAGGTGCGCAGGCGCATTGCCGACGCGCACCACTGGCCCGCCTACATCGTCCTGTCGGACCGCTCGCTGCAACAGCTTGCCGCCGACAAGCCCACTACCCTATCAGCCTTTGGCGACACATACGGCATCGGTGAGCACAAGCACGACAACTATGGTGCCACGTTTGTCAAGGCCATCCGACAATACATGGCCGAGCGCGGCGAGCAGCTGCCGCCCATCGAGCAACCCATCGCGCCTCCCGTCACGCCTCCCACCGAGCAACCGCTATCCTACATGGACCGGCAAAAGCAACTACATGCCAACGCTTTTGCCCGCTGGACCGAGGACGAAGAGCAGGCACTCCGGCGCCATATTGGCAACGGGCTGACCGTGAGCGAGATCTCCGCCGCCATGGGACGCAACGAGGGGTCCATCAGGGCACGAATGCAAAAGTTGGGCCTCAACGAGCAACCTGCGCCGCAGCCGGCAAGCGCAAACACGGGTCAAGCCGAGCGCCCCGAGCCGCAGCCGGAGGACGATTGGTTTGGGCACTACGAGCAAGAATTGTATCAACTGCAGCTCGAGCAAGCGGCAATTGAAGCCAAGATCAACGATGTCCGCTCGCAGATACTGCACGAAATGGAGCGACGCCGCCTTGACCAGCTGGATTCAGCCCGATACAGCATCAGCTACTACCCGCCACGCACTGTGATGCAGTTTGACAGCAAAGCCTTCAAGGAGCAGCACGAGGCGCTGTACACCTCCTACTGCTCGCCCAAGCAACGCGAAGCCTCAATAGTAGTCAAGCGCAACAAAGACACCGAGCCTTGACCCGCTGAACGAGCAGTCAGCCCCCACGCCTCAGGCAAATGTCACGTTCAGAGAGCCGATTACTGCTTGTTGACGCTGATGCATAGCCAGTTCCATGTCGCCTTCTTCTTGTCGAAGTCATACACGACAAGAGCCTTAACGTCATCGCCGTCCTCAACCTGAAATCGCTGCACCACCTGTGGCGGGACAAAGTAATCCTGGCCGGCGGTCCGCAGGAATGCGAAGGGCTTGTCTTGCCGCCTTGAGACTGTGCCGCTAACGACCTTAGCGTACGGCAGGTTGTTAGTGAACGAGCCTTGCGCCACCTTGAGGACATTTGCCCTGCCATTGGCACCAATCATGTAGTTTATCTTCAGGACCGCGCCAACCCCGACTTGAATGCTCAACTTGTGGAACAAACGCTGCTGCCAGCCATACACCATCGACACCCGCTGCGTCTGGGGGTCACAGTAGGTAACAACGGCGATAGCCTCATCGGCACCCTCACACAGGATATCATCGGTGATGGCTCGGTAGTCCACATCGACGTTACCGTCAGGCGTCGCGGTGTTGAACCACGGCTCAGTCAGCCATACTTTGATTTCAAAGGGGAATCGCCATCCATTCTCACGATAGCAGTTCACCACCTTGTCAATATGGAAACGAGCCTTGCCACGCTCGCCACACTTCACATAATAATCAGCCAGCTTGATTCTCACCTTACTCAAAAACGCCTCTTGAGCGCGGCAATTGACGGCGCGCAACAGGCAAGCAAGATGCTTGCGCGGGTCGCGCTTGTACACATCGGCAAGCAGCGACCAAACCCAGAACGAGCTTGCCTTCTTGCGGGCGAACGGCAGTACGACCTTGATGGCGTTCTGCTCATTGTCGTCCGACACGAGCAGCAGCTTGCCGTAGAAGTAGCCCGGATAAGTCATCTCAGGATGCTCGTTCATTACCGAATCAAGCTTGGGCAAGAACGCCTCAATGCGCCCCGAGTCCCGCAGCCTCAGCAACGCCTTGGAATTGGCGATAACGGCTCGCTCGGCGAGTGTCATCATCCGGTTTCCGCCCTCGGTCACATAGGGAACAAAATCCTCCTGCGAGAGGTTGTCCAGATTCCACCAATCAAAAAAGTCCGCGCCATCTGCCCAGGTTTCGGCAAACTTGAGGAGATTCCGCAAGAGATAGGAATAGCCCTTGGACGGCAGGAAGTGGTACCCCCGCAGGCGGCTGAAGATGGCGGATAATCGCGAATGCGCACTCGGGTCGGTGGGCGACACGTGCTCCTTGATATAGTGGCTGACAGCAAACAGCACATTATCAAAAATGATGGCGTCCTGCTCAGTGGAGAGCCGGTCGAGCGAGCAGAGTTTGTCGAGGCATTCCATTAGTTGGTTGAAGTCACCTCGCTCCGCATAGGCCTTCATGCGATAATATAAAGCCCAGGCGACCTCACGTTGCGCCCAGGCGTTAGTCGGGTCCGCCTCCCAATCCCCAATCGCGTCAGAGTATGCCTCCTCGAGGAACCCCTCCTTGCACTTAGCTATAATGTCCTTTATCGTTGCCATATAGATACACTGCTTTACATTGTTTATTGCAATTTCCATGCCACGCCATCGAGCCAATCCTTGTTGTAGTGGATGCGCCTGAGAATGAAAGTTCTCACTCAATGCCGGGACTAAAAAAGTCTTAACCCTTGTTG
>CAMHDX010000321.1 GCA_946183895.1 uncultured Porphyromonadaceae bacterium
CCGACAAGGCTGTCAATCCCACCAATATCATGGGCTGCACCAAGCGCCTTGCCGAGATTTACTGCCAGTCGCTGTTCCACGACGCCGCCCGCCGCGGCCTCAAGACGCAGTACATCACCACGCGCTTCGGCAACGTGCTGGGCAGCAACGGCTCGGTGATTCCGCTGTTCCGCCGCCAGATTGCCGCCGGCGGACCTGTGACCGTGACCCACCGCGACATCACGCGCTTCTTCATGACCATCCCCGAGGCATGCTCACTGGTGCTCGAGGCGGGTTGCATGGGACACGGCGGCGAAATCTATGTGTTCGACATGGGCGAGAGCGTCAAGATCTATGACCTCGCCGTCAGGATGATTTCGCTTGCAGGCCTCAAGCCGGGCGTGGACATCGAGATCAAGGAAATAGGCCTGCGACCGGGCGAGAAACTCTATGAGGAGGTGCTCAACGACAAGGAGCTGACCACCGCCACGGTCAACAAGAAGATCATGATTGCCAAGGTGCGCACCTACGACTACACCGAGGTGTGCAACCACCTTGACATTATTATAAAGGCGGCTCACGAGGCGCGCGTGCACGACATGGTGATGCAGATGAAGCTGTTTGTGCCCGAGTACAAGAGCAATCAGAGCGAGTTCGAGGCGATTGACCGCGAGATTGCCGAGAACAATCCGCTGGCTCAACAACCTCAACCCGAAACCGAGAAGTACTATTGACCCCGCGAGAAGTCGCGTGAGGCCTTTAAACCGATAATAGAACCGACTCTAAACAATAAACGACCTAGATGACCGGAAGAGACGAGCAATGGCGAGCCGACCTGCGTGCCGCCATCAAACCCAAGGAGCGCACGGCGCTGCAGCGTGTCACCATGACCATGCTGGACCCCGCGACGCGCATCCACAGTAATGCCGAGGTGAACTGCGGCCTGACCGACGAGCAGGCGCATCACGAGGCGACACGGTGTCTGGACTGCGCCAATCCGCAGTGTGTGACCGGCTGCCCGGTGGGCATCGACATCCCGGGCTTTATCAAGCGCGTGGAGCATGGCGACATCGCCGGCGCCGCCGCGACCATCAAACTCACAAGCGCCCTACCGGCGGTGTGCGGACGTGTATGCCCCCAAGAGAAGCAATGCGAGAGCCGCTGCATTCACAACCGCATGGGCAATCAACCGGTCGCTATCGGCTACCTGGAGCGCTACGTCGCCGACTGGCAGCGCGCTCACCCCGAGACCGAGCAGCATCCCGACGTGGTGCCTAACGGGCACAAAGTCGCGGTGGTGGGTAGCGGCCCGTCAGGACTGACCTACGCCGGACAGATGGCGATGCAGGGCTACGACGTAACTGTGTTTGAGGCGCTACACGAGGTGGGCGGTGTGCTCAAGTACGGCATTCCGGAGTTCCGCCTGCCCAATGCGGTGGTGGACCATGAGATCAATGGCCTGCGCGAGTTGGGCGTCAAGTTTGTGACCAACTGCGTGGTGGGCAAGACCATCACTATTGACCAACTGCGCGAGCAGGGCTTTGAGCGCATCTTTGTGGGCTCGGGAGCCGGTTTTCCGCGCTTCATGAACATTGCCGGCGAAAACCTCAAGGGCGTGATGTCGAGCAACGAATACCTCACCCGCATCAACCTGATGGAAGCCGGTCGCGGCGGCGACACGCCGGTGATGACCGGCAAGGTCGTGGCGGTAATCGGTGGCGGCAACACCGCGATGGACAGTAGCCGCACGGCACTGCGCATGGGCGCGGAGCGTGTGCTGCTGGTCTACCGGCGCGGACGCGAAGAGATGCCGGCACGGCGCGAGGAGATTGAGCACGCCGTTGAGGAGGGCGTTGAGCTGTTCACCCTGCACAACCCGGTGGAGTACCTGGGCGACGACACCGGACACGTGCGCGCCATGCGCGTGCAACGCATGGAGCTGGGCGAGCCCGATGCGAGCGGACGACGCTCGCCGGTGCCGGTTGAGGGCGCTATCGACGAAATCGCCGTAGACCTGGTCATCGTGGCGGTGGGCGTCAGCCCCAACTCGCTCGTACCGGACTCGGTCGAGGGCCTCGAGGTGAGCCGCCGCGGCACCATCGTTGTCGACGAGACGACCATGGAGAGCAACGTGCCGGGGCTATACGCCGGCGGTGACATCGTGCGCGGTGGCGCAACGGTCATCCTCGCCATGGGCGATGGTCGCCGCGCCGCTTCCAACTGATAGTCGAAAGTTAGTCATTATAATAAAGAATAAATCAAAACCAAAGATATGAAAGCAACATTGTATACCGAGGAGGCTCAAGCTGTTGAGCCGTTGAACGTAGAGCAACAGGCGCTTGCCGATCAACCCGCCGAGCCCGTCAAGGCTCCGGAACCCGAATTGTTCCTTGTCAACTACAAGACACTGGCAGTGCCCACCGTCATCGCACTGGTGATTCTCGCCGTGTGGACCGCCGCGACCTATCTGCTCTAAAAAAATCAGCCGCAGCCATTGTGCTGACACTCAATGCGTTGGCAAAATACGGAAATTGGCCACTCAAAAATAATTGAAAAAAGTTGCATAAAAATTTTGCCGGTTCAAAAATTTGATGTAATTTTGCAGTCGCATTTGAGAGGCATGGCTCCCTAGCTCAACTGAATAGAGCATCTG
>CAMHDX010000322.1 GCA_946183895.1 uncultured Porphyromonadaceae bacterium
CCAGTTGGTGTCGAACGCCTCTTGAATGTACTGCATTTCATTGCCGCTCATGTGAGCCAAGCAAAGCAAAATCTTCTCCATAATACAAATATATACCGATATTATCTTTTTACAGATGTTTACTGACTATATTTACTGATGCTTACAGAATATCTGTTCTCCCGTGAATTTACGTGAATTTTCGAGAGCAATTAGTTTTAATTCGGACTACATTCGTCTTAATTCGGACTTTCATGAGTGCCGCAGGATGTAGTTCAGCACCAGGTTCACATCACCCACGTTGACCGCGCCGTCGCCATTGAGGTCGTGAGTTGCCACGCCGGCAAGGATATCGGCAAGCAACACATTCACGTCGCCCACATTCACCTGGCCGTCGCCACTCACGTCGTACGCCGCCAGCAGCGACACGAACGAGCCCTCCACCTTGCGCACCGCGCCGTTGCTCACTATGTCGCCCTTCCAGCATGCCAGGCGCATCTGCACACGCTTCGCGTCAAAGTTCAGCGGCAGCCCGAAGGCAAACCGCAACTTGTGCTCGCGCTGCACAACAGTCGGCACCACCGTCACCGAGTCCAACGAGAGCCCCTCGACATCAAACAGCGCCACCGTCAGCGCCGACTTCGACAGCACGAACGACGACTGGTTATAGTTCTCGGTACGCCATGTCACGTTCACAATCAGCGAATCAGCCGCCGCGTCAACGTCGAACAGCGGCGAAGTGAGCGTACGCGGCCTGCCGTTCTCCATCAGCAGCCTTATCTTGCCCTGACTGATGTTATCGTTGTTCAGGGCTATATCGTTGCGATTGTAGGTCCAACCCTCGTAGTCGGTCATCGAGAACGTCGGCACCTGCGCCGCCACACCCAGCGCCAGCACCGCCACCACCATCATCACAATCCTCTTCATCTCCTCAAAAAATAGATTATAGTCTACCGAGTATTATTCAGATATTAAGCTAACTACAAATTTATCGAATTGATCTAATGTGTATTCATTATAATTCAAGGGCTGACTTTTCAGCTTCTTGAGGTTTTGAGAAATACTAATTAAGACAAATTATTGCTAATTAAAACAAATTTTGTGCACAATTAGTTTTCATTCGCCCTCTATTAGACTTCATTAGGATTATATGAACTTTACCTTGCATTATAATTAATTAGAGTAATTAGTGTAATTAGTAGTTGATATTTTCGTGAATTTTCGAGAGCAATTCGTCTTCATTCGGACCAAATTCGTCTTCATTCGGACCAAATTCGTTTTAATTCGTACTTCCAGCCTGCTTGTAGAACTCGCGCAGACAGCGGCGCACATAGCCCTGCTCAAAGCGCTCTGCCACCATGCGGCGCGCGTTGACCGCCAATGCCCGCGGCTCGTCGGGGTGCTCCACCCAGCGGCGCATCACGGCGTACAGCGCCTGCTCGTCGCGCGGCGGAATTATCGTGCCATTCTCGCCGTCAACCACAATCTCGCGACTGCCGTTGATGTCTGTCACAATCGACGGCAGGCCCATCGCCCCCGCCTCAATCACCACGTTGGGGAAACCCTCGCGATAGCTGGGGAACACCAGCGCGTCGGCGTCGGCATAGTATGGCCGCACATCGCTCTTGAGCCCCACCGCGTCAATCGCGTCGCACTCGTCAATCAGGCGCACAGTCGCCGACGACAGCGGGTCCAACTCCGGCTCCAAGCGTCCCACCAGCGTCAGGCGTGCCCGCCCGGGCAGCTCGGCATTGAGCCGAGCGAACGCCGCCACCAGCTCGTTGATGCCCTTGTCGCCCACCAGACGCCCCACAAACACAAAGCGGAACGGCTGCGACGGGTCAAACCTCTTCACCTGCGGCTCGCTCCAGTACTCCAAGTCCACGCCACGAATGTTGCCGTAGCCCAACACGCGGATGTCCTTACGCGTAATGCCATTAGCCAGCAGGTCGTGCTTCACGCCCTCGCCCTCGGGTATCACATGGGTCGCGCAGGCACACGTCAGCCAGTCGGTCGCCATCAGTATGCGCCGCTTCAGGCCCGTGGACGTGGGGAACACCAGTCCCGTGAACGTGTGGATGCGCACCGGCACACGCGCCAGCCACGCCGCAATCATCGTCACCAAGCCCGCCTTGGGCGTCATCGAGTGCACCATGTCGGGCTTCTCGCGTCGCAACACGCGCCACATGCGCCACAGCGACACCAGGTCCTTGAGCGGCGCGATATGCCGCTCCATGGGCACCGCCACAGTGCGCACACCCTCGTTGAGCGCAATCTCATCAAGCTCCTTGCCCGGTGATGACACCGCCACCACCTCATATCCGTCCTGCTCCTGCAGCTCGCGGAACAGCCCGCGGCAAAACGACCGCATCGTCGTCGGCACTGTCGTCACCCTAACCAGTTTCATTCTACAGAGAATTTAAACTACCAATTTAACTAATTGCAATAATTAATGGTTTATCTTGACTACCAATTTAACCGATTACACTAATTGTATAATTCAAGGGTAAAAGTTCTTGAAATCACGAATGAAGACTAATATTAGATTAATTCGCTCAATTAGTAGTTTTGAGTTTTAGAGGTTTTGAGAGAAGGATTAAGAAAGCGTTCAAACTTTAACCTCGGCTCGCCAAAATTAATCAGCAAAGCCAA
>CAMHDX010000323.1 GCA_946183895.1 uncultured Porphyromonadaceae bacterium
CCGAGGACAAGGTGGCGTTCAACGTGGAGATGAAGAAGAACGTCAAGATGGCTGCTGCCGAGCGCCTGATGCCGGTGTTCAAGGCTGTCAAGGATGGTGAGACGAAGTACGTCATTCCGGTGTACGGCGCCGGCTTGTGGGGTCCCATCTGGGGCTATGTGGCGATGAATGCCGACGGCAAGACCATCTATGGCGCCAACTTCAGCCACGAGAGCGAGACGCCGGGTCTGGGAGCGCGCATCACCGAGGATGCCTTCCAGGACGAATTTGTCGACAAGTCGTTCTATCCCGAGGGTGATGACTTCAAGAGTGTCGAGGTCGTCAAGCGCGGTGGCAAGTCGCTCACGGGCGCCGAGACCATTGACGCCATTAGCGGCGCGACAATCACCAGTCGCGGTGTCGGCGCCATGATTGAGGCGTGCATGAAGCCCTACGACGCGTTCCTCAAGAAGTTGCAAGAGCAAGCAGTGGGTGCCGAGGTCCCCGAGGCTCCCGAAGATGCTGAGGCTCCCGAAATGTCTAACCCTGATTAATTGCAATAGATTATGTTATCAAAACAAAATAAAGAGGTACTATTCAATCCGTTGTCCAAGGACAACCCTGTGCTGGTGCAGATTTTGGGTATCTGCTCCACGCTGGCAGTGACGGTGAGCCTTGAGCCTGCAATTGTCATGGGATTGAGTGTGATTGCCGTCATGGGCATCTCGGTAATCTGTGTGCTGGCGTTCAGCAACGTGATTATTTCATTCCTGCGCAAGACCGTTCCCACCAACATCCGCATCATCGTGCAGCTGGTGGTGGTTGCCGCGCTGGTTATCATTGTGCAACAGTTCCTGGTTGCCTACAGCTACGATGTGAGCAAGCAGTTGTCGGTGTTCATCGGCCTGATTATCACTAACTGTATTTTGATGGGTCGCCTGGAGGCGTTCGCTCTCAACAATCGTCCATGGCCCTCGTTCCTCGACGGCATCGGCAACGGCTTGGGTTATATGATCATCCTTGTGATTGTCGCCTTCTTCCGCGAGTTGCTGGGCAGCGGCACGTTGCTGGGCTATCAAGTGATTCCGCAGTGGTGCTACGACCACGGCTACGAGAACAACGGCTTGATGATCTTGCCGCCCATGGCACTGATCACGGTGGCTTGCATCATCTGGGTGCACCGTGCGCGCAACACCGAGCTGCAAGAGACGTCTAACTAATCATGTCTTACTACTTTAAGAACAATAATTGACTATGGAAGAACTTAATTTATTTGTGAAGTCGATATTTATCGACAACATGATATTTGCCTACTTCCTGGGCATGTGCTCGTTTCTTGCTGTTAGTAAGAACGTCAAGACGGCGCTTGGCCTGGGTGCGGCGGTGACATTCATGCTCACGGTGACTATGCCCATCAACTTCTTGCTGGACCGCTATGTGTTGCAAGAGGGCGCGTTGACGTGGCTCAGCCCCGACCTTGCCGGTGTTGACCTGAGTTTCTTGGGCCTGATCATGTTTATCGCTGTGATCGCCAGTGGCACGCAGCTGGTTGAGATGGCTGTGGAGAAGTTCTCGCCGTCGCTCTACGCGTCGCTGGGCATCTTCCTGCCGCTGATTGCGGTGAACTGCGCTATCCTGGGCGGTGCGCTGTTCATGCAGCAAAAGGACTTTGACAGCGCGTGGACAGCCACAGTCTACGGTGCCGGCAGCGGCATCGGCTGGTTGCTCGCCATCGTGGGCCTCGCGGCTATTCGCGAGAAGCTCGCTTACAGCAACGTGCCCAAGCCGCTCAAGGGTGTTGGAATTACATTTATTATCACCGGCCTCATGGGCATCGCCTTCATGAGCTTCCTCGGTATCAAACTCTAATAGTGCGCAATCATGATTTTAATGGATTTAACAACAACGACCGTTGTCGCGAGTGCCGCCATCTTCCTGGTGATAACTTTGTTGCTCGTGATTTTGCTGCTGGTGGCACGCTACTATCTGGTGCCGCAGGGCAAAGTGAAAATCAGTGTTAATGGTGGTGCCAAGGAGTTTGAGGCGACCACGGGAGGCACATTGTTGCAGACCCTGCATCAGCATGGCGTGATGCTCAGTAGCGCGTGTGGCGGCAAGGGCAGTTGCGGTCAGTGCCGCGTGCAGGTGCCCGCCGGCGGTGGCGAGATTCTGCCCACCGAGAAGGTCCACTTCTCGCGCAAGGAGCAGCAGGCCCACTGGCGCCTGGGCTGCCAGGTCAAGGTCAAGAACAACCTTGAGATTCAAGTGCCCGACAGCGTGTTGTCGGTCAAGGAATATGAGTGCACGGTGGTCAGCAACAAGCTGGTGTCATCGTTCATCAAGGAGTTCATCGTGGCTCTGCCCCCGGGTGAGCACATGGACTTCCTGCCCGGTAGCTATGCCCAAATCCGCATTCCGGCTTATGAGATGAGCTACGATACCGACATCGACAAGGAGTCGCTGGGCGAGTACCTGCCCACCTGGGAGAAGTTTGATATGTTCTCGCTCAAGTGCCGCAACGATGAGCCCACAGTGCGCGCTTACTCCATGGCTAACTATCCCGCCGAGGGCGACCGCTTCATGCTCACGGTGCGCATCGCCACTCCGCCGTTCAAGCCCAAGGACCAGGGTCCGGGCTTCATGGACGTGA
>CAMHDX010000324.1 GCA_946183895.1 uncultured Porphyromonadaceae bacterium
ACTCTACCCTATCACACGGGAATGTCCTTGTTGACGTTCTTGCAGCCCACCAGGGCGTAGAACAAGATGTATGCCAAGCCGAGCAGGGGCACGCAGTAGGAGGCGAGGTAGCCCATCGCGCCGTCGGCAATATAGGTCTGAATCAGCGGCAACACGCCTCCGCCCACGACCATCATCATGAAGATGCCGCTCGCAGCCGCGGTGTACTTGCCCAGGCCCTCGGTAGCGAGGTTGAAGATGCACGACCACATCACCGAGGTGCACAAGCCGCACAGCACAAACAGCACCGCGCTCACCGGCACCGTCTCCATCACAATCGCCATCTTCTCGCTGCTGAACACCGGCATCGACGTGGTCACACTCTTGTCAATCATCATCGCGCCGACAATCAGGCAGATAGCCACAATGCTCACACCTATCATCATCACACGGCTCGACACCTTGCCGGCGATGCTGCTACCGATAATGCGGCCCACGAGCATCAGCAACCAGTAGACACCCACCACCAGACCGGCGATAGTCGCCGCGTTGTCAAGCAGGCCGGCGCCCTTGGCGGTCGTGTCGTTCATGTACAGGTTGAGGGTGCCGGGGATGCCGACCTCAATGCCGACGTACAAAAAGATAGCCATCGCACCGAGCACAAAGTGGCGGAAGTTCCACGGCGAGTGCTCAAACACGGTCGTAGCATCGGTCTTTGCCTGCTCGGGATCCTTGATGGGAACAAAAGCCAGCACAATGAAGGCGAGGGCAAACACTGCCATGGCGATGTACAGCACCAGGTTAATGTCGCTGAAGTCCGACTCGGCAGTCACCTGACCGATAAGGGCGCCGACAAACATCGGCGTAAACGTTGCAGCCAGCGAGTTGAACGTGCCGCCCATCATGTTCAATTGGTTTCCGCGGTTGCCACCGCCACCCAGCAGGTTGAGCATCGGGTTGACAACGGTGTTGAGCAGGCACACCGACATGCCGCTGATGAAGGCGCCGATGAGGTAGACGATGTTGTCGGTATAACCTATCAGGCTCTCAAAGCCCGAGATGAACTGCACCAGCACGCCCACGAAACCCAGACCGATGCCAAGCAACGCGGTCTTCTTGTAACCCAGGCTCACCAGCATCTTGCCGGCGGGAATGCCCATGAACAGGTAGGCGAGGAACACCATCATGTTGCCCATCATGGCAAGCGTGTTCGAGAAGTCAGACTGCAGGATCTCCGGGTCGTTCTTCATCACCACACCGATGGGGGCAGCCAGATTGGTCACAAACGCAATCATTGCGTACAGGAACATCATCGTCACGATTGCGATGATGCTGCCATTGTTTTTGTTAGTCTCAGTCATTGGAATTGTTTTAAGTTATTTAATGGTTTTCTTTTCTATTGTTTCGCGCTGCTGCCGACGCTATCATTACCGCGCCACCACGCCGGCGCTGCCGTCATTGCCGTGCGCCGAAGATGGCACTGCCGATGCGCACCATGGTGGAGCCCGCCTGCACCGCCAGATGCCAATCGTCGCTCATGCCCATGCTCACGGTGTCAAACGCGTCGCACTCCGCCATGGCCCCCGCACGCAACTCATCGAACAACGCGCGTACTTGTCGGAATTCGGCAAGTATAGTCTCGTCGTTGTCAACGTTGCTCGCCATCGCCATGATGCCGCGCAGCCTCACCGAGCGCAAGCGCGATGCCACGCCGCCGCTCAGCATGGCGCGCAACTCATCGGGTAGCAGTCCGCTCTTGGTCGCCTCGCGCGCCACATGCACCTCCAGCAGCACGTCGACCATGCGACCTTGGGTGGTCGCCTCGGCATCGATGGCTTGTAGCAGGTGCTCGCTGTCAACGCTCTCAATCATCGTCACACCGGCACGCAGCACACTGCGCACCTTGTTGGTCTGCAGATGACCGATAAAGTGCCAGCGCACATCGTCGGGCAGTTGTCCCGTCTTGACAACCAACTCCTGGGCACGGCTCTCGCCGAACACGCGTTGCCCCGCGTCATACGCCTCGCGCACAGCCTCCACGGGGTGGAACTTGGACACCGCCACAAGCGTCACGCCTGCCGGCAACTGCTCTCGCAGGGCATTCAGGTTGTCAGCAATTGAAGACATATCGGCTCACTCAGCGTTTAACTCTGCCTGCTCGCCCTCGTGCTCCTTCTTGGCTTGAGCGGCACGGCGCGCGGCGCGGTCGGCGGCAGTCTCGCCCAGGTTGGCGCCGAACACATCCATGAGCGGAGTCTCGACTATCGACGCAATCTCAAAGTCCGCCATCGTGCCGTCCATGCCCTCCATGAAGCCGGCAAGGGCGCCGGCAAAGTCGCTTGCCTGCACCAAGTGGAAGCTCGCCGCACGCTTCTCGGCGCCGGTCTTCTCGTCTATCGTGATAAAATTAGTCTTGACCTTGTACCAGCGGTCACCGCTCTCGTTGTAGAAGATGTCGCTCAGGTTGACGCGGCGCACCGCGCTGACGGTGAATTCGCCGCTGATGTAGGGCTGCATCTCCTCGGTGATGCGAGCCTCAGCCTCGGTGAATGATAACGCGTCTACCAGATACGGTTCGGTAACCGTCTTCACTGCGCCTGTCTCAAGCATAGTCTTGTCATAGCGCACCTTGCACTCAAACCATTGTGC
>CAMHDX010000325.1 GCA_946183895.1 uncultured Porphyromonadaceae bacterium
AACTTGAAGCACAGGTACAGCAGCACTAATGCGCTGAACACGATTGCCATAGCGAACAAGGCAATGTAGTAGCCGTGAGGGTCATTGATGTGGAACTTCTCAATGTTCTCGTTGGCTGCGCGGGTATTGTAGTTGCCCGGCGTGATGGCGGTGGCGACAGTCTGCCCGTCGCGCACTTGCCACAGCGAGTCGGCAAGCACCGAGCTCTGGGGCAGGCGGGGTTCATCCACGGCATACGAGTGGCCGACGGGCAACGTGGCGGGCACGGTGAGCTCGTCAACCAGCGCGCCATTGACGTCGTACAGCGCCACATAGTTGTCCTGACCGGCGGCGAGGGTGAAGGGCAGGTGGAACGTGCCACGAGCCGGCTTGCCGTCGGTGTAGAATACTACATGCGAGCGAGGTGCGATCTTGGTGTTGCGCTCATCGCCACGGGGAATCTCGTAGCAGCGTGCGTCGGTCGCGGCCCACTTGCGCATGATCACATCGCGGTCAAGGTCTTTGTTGGCATCGGTGAACAGCTCGTCGGGGCGCATTGTCGTGAGAAACATTTTCTCAATGGCAACGCTACCATATGACGAGTTGTACAACTCCAGCCACCCGCCGTCCTGTGCTGTGCTGTCGGGCTGCACCAGCACCTCGTTGAGGCGCATATTCAAGCGGCTCTGTGCCCTCAGGGTGAGTGAGCACACAACGACGCTTACAAGAATTAATGCAAACTTCTTCATGACACGCTTTACAGGGGGATATTACCGTGCTTCTTGGCGGGATTGACAAGTTTCTTGGTACGCAGCATCTCCAGCGCGCGGATGATGCGGAAGCGGGTGTTGCGAGGCTCAATCACATCGTCAATGTAGCCATACTTGGCGGCATTGAACGGGGTGCAGAACAGGTCGTTGTACTCCTGCTCCTTGGCAGCGATGAACTCCTTGTTCTCGGCCATGATGCGCTTTGCCTCCTCCTCGTTGCCGGCTTCACGGGCCTCGGCGGCTGCGGTCTTGGCGGCCTTGCTCTCCTTAGCATAGAGGATGCCGGCGGCTCCGGCGGCGCCCATGACGGCGATCTCAGCGCTGGGCCAAGCGTAGTTCATGTCGCCGCGCAGCTGCTTGCAGCTCATCACGATGTGGCTGCCGCCATAGCTCTTGCGCAGGGTCACAGTCACCTTGGGCACAGTCGCCTCGCCATAGGCGTACAGCAACTTGGCGCCATTGAGGATCACGGCGTTGTACTCTTGTCCGGTGCCCGGCAGGAAGCCCGGCACGTCGACCAGTGTCACAATGGGGATGTTGAACGCGTCGCAGAAGCGCACAAAGCGTCCGCCCTTGCGCGACGAGTTGCAGTCGAGCACACCAGCCATCACCTTGGGCTGGTTAGCCACGATACCGACACTCTGACCGTTGAAGCGGGCAAAGCCCACGATGATGTTCTTGGCATACTCGCGATGCACCTCCAGGAACTCACCGTTGTCGACAATGGCTTGGATGACCTCGTACATGTCGTACGGGTCATTGGGGCTCTCGGGAATGACGCTGTTGAGGGCATCCTCCACGCGATCAATCGAGTCGTTGCACTCAACGCGCGGGGTCTCCTCCATGTTGTTGCTGGGCATGTAGCTGAGCAACTGCTTGATAATCTTGATGACGTCCTCCTCGGTGTCGCAGGCAAAGTGGGTCACACCACTCTTGCCGGCATGGACCGTCGCTCCGCCCAGCTGCTCCTGGGTGACATCCTCGCCGAGCACTGTCTTGACCACGGCGGGACCGGTGAGGAACATGAACGACGTGCCCTTGGCCATAATGGTGAAGTCGGTCAGGGCAGGGGAGTAGACAGCACCACCGGCGCAGGGGCCGAGGATGGCGCTGATTTGCGGAATCACGCCACTGGCGTTGATGTTGCGTTGGAAGATCTCGGCATATCCGGCAAGGGCATTGATACCCTCGGGAATGCGGGCGCCGCCACTGTCGTTGAGACCGATTACCGGAGCTCCCTGCTTCATGGCGAGGTCCATAATCTTGCAAATCTTCATCGCCATCGCCTCGCCCAGCGAGCCGCCAATGACGGTGAAGTCTTGTGCGAACACGTACACTAAGCGGCCGTCAACCGTGCCATATCCGGTGACAACACCGTCGCCGGGATACGACTTCTTCTCCTGGCCGAAGTTTGTGCAGCGATGGCGCACAAACATGTCGAGCTCCTCAAAGCTGCCCTCGTCCAGCAGCAGGTCAATGCGCTCGCGGGCAGTGAGTTTGCCTTTCTCGTGTTGCTTGTCGATAGCCTTTTGGCCACCGCCCAGGCGTGCCGCGGCACGCTGCTCAATGAGCTGTTGGATGCGTTCCAATTGCTTTCCCATGACTGCTCACTTGTTAGGGTTCTCGCAAAGTTCCAACAATGCGCCGCAAGTGGTCTTGGGGTGCAAGAAGGCGATGTTGAGGCCCTCGGCGCCACGACGCGGCTCCTTGTCAATCACGCGGCCGCCTTGCTCTTGAACCTCTGCCAAGGCATTGGCAACACCGTCCTCAACGGCAAATGCAACGTGCTGGATGCCGCCGCGACCGCCGTTCTTCTCGATGAACTTGGCGATGGCGCTCTCCTCGCTTGTGGCCTCAAGCAGCTCAA
>CAMHDX010000326.1 GCA_946183895.1 uncultured Porphyromonadaceae bacterium
GACAGCAATGAACAAGTCGGCACCGCCGGCACCCGCACTCTTGAGGTCGTCAAACGACACCGCACTACCCTCAATCGACATCAAGTTATAATTGTCCAATAACGCAAGTCGGCGGTCATCACGGTCAATGACGATGATGTCCTGCTCCTCGTCGCTGAGCATCTTGGCAAGATGCGAGCCAACCTCGCCGGCTCCGGCAATCACAATCCTCATGACTTGTTATTCTTTATCAAATTGTGAATTCAACTTTATCACGGCTTCAGCTATTGAATCGGCATCGATGCCACACTGCTTGTACAGCTGCGCCGGTGTGCCCTGATGTACAAAGCAGTCAGGCACGCCGAGCTTGGTCACCGGTGTACCGAAGTGATGCTCGGCGAGCCAATCGGTCACCGCGGTGCCGAATCCTCCGGTTGTGGTGCCGTCCTCGATTGTGACAACAGCCCGATAGTCGCGAGCCACCTCCCGCAACAGCTCGTCGTCAAGCGGCTTGACAAACACCATGTCGTAGTGCGCCGCGGTGATGCCGCGTTGCTTGAGCGTGGCGAGGGCGGCAGTCACCTGCGTCGCGATGGGGCCGACCGACAGGATCGCCACATTGCCACCGCGAGCCAGGCACTCACCTTTGCCGATTGTCACAGGCTCAAGCGGACATTGCCAGTCAACCAACGAGCCTCGGCCTCGCGGGTATCGTATAGCCCACGGTCCCTGGCCGTCAAGCTGCGAGGTGTACATCAACCTGCGCAGCCAGTGCTCGTCGCGAGGCGCGGCGACTGTCATGCCGGGAATACACCGCAGGTAAGCCAAGTCAAACAAGCCGTGATGAGTGACTCCATCCTCGCCGACAAGTCCGGCACGGTCGATGCACAATGTCACCGGCAAGCCCAGGATAGCCACGTCATGGATAATCTGGTCATAGGCACGCTGCAGGAACGAGCTGTAGATGCAACAGAACGGGCGCAAGCCCTCACGAGCCAAGCCGCCGGCAAAGGTAACGGCATGACCCTCGCTGATGCCCACGTCAAACGTGCGCTCGGGCATCGCGTGCTGCATGATATCCACACTGGTGCCACCTGGCATGGCTGCCGTGATGGCGACTATCTTGTCGTTGGCGCGAGCCAACTCCAACAGCGTGTTGCCCATCACCGCCTGGAACTTGGGCGGTTTGTTGGTCGAGTCCTCACGCACACGCTCGCCGGTTGCCTCGTCGTAGCAACCCGGCGCATGCCATGTCGTCGGGTCCGCCTCGGCAGCGGCATAGCCCTTGCCCTTGACGGTGTGCAAGTGGACAAGGCGCGGACCGCGCATGTCCTTGATATCATTAAACAGCTTCACCAACTTGACCACATCATGCCCGTCAAAGGGGCCGAAGTAGCGGATGTTGAGGCCCTCAAAGATGTTCTGCTGCCCGGTGAGCAACGACTTGAGCGAATTGTTAAATCGCATGATGAGGCCCTTGCGGTTGTCGTTAATCACATTGTGACGACGCAGGAAGTTGTAAGCCTTGTAGCGCAGGTTGTTATAACTCTTGCTGGTAGTCAACCGCGACATGTACTCGCCCAGGGCTCCCACACGCTCGTCAATCGACATCTCGTTGTCGTTGAGAATGATGAGCAGGTTGTTGGGGTTGTTGCTCACGTTGTTCAGACCCTCAAATGCCAGTCCGCCCGAGATGCTCGCGTCGCCAATCACCGCCACGACCTTGCGCTCACACTCGCCACTGAGCTGGGCAGCCATCGCCATGCCCAGCGCAGCGCTGATGCTGTTGCTGGCATGACCGGCTGTGAAGGTGTCGTACTCGCTCTCGGTGGGAATGGGGAAACCGCTCAGGCCTCCCGCCTTGCGATTGAACGCGAAGCGGTCTCGGCGACCGGTGAGAATCTTGTGGGCATAGGCCTGATGCCCCACGTCCCACACGATGCGGTCGTCGGGTGTGTTGAACACATAGTGCAACGCGACTATAATCTCCACCGCACCCATGCTGGAGGCAAAGTGCCCCGGATTGGTCGACAGGTGGTGTATCATAAATCGCCTCAACTCATCGCACACCGCCGGCAACTGCTCCACCGGCAACTTCTTGAGGTCGGCGGGACTGTCGATGGCCGACAGTAGCGGAAAGTGTTCAAGCGTGTATTTGTCGTCACTCATGAGATTAATCGTCTTTACGCATATATTTCTTATACAGTGGCACAAACACGATGATGCCACTAGCAACAATGGTAAACACCGTCATGAACGTGATGCGCTCCACCCGCGTCACGAGCAGATAGCACAACACCAGCCACAACAGGGCAATGAAGCCGAAACGTATTTTCTTGCCGTTATCAATCATTTAACATTGTCACATTGTATTGTCTACATCCCGATGACGGGGCATCAGTTCACGCTGTCGGTACCGGGTTCAAACGCGTTCCAGCCCTGGGCGCGGATGGCGACCTCACTGTTGTCGCGAGTTTGCAGCACGGCACCCTGGTCGGCACCGGTGATGTGGCCTATCACGCGAGCGGTCTTCATCTGCTGCACCTGCTCATACTGCCCCATGTCAGCGGTGTTATCCGCGATGTTGCCAGAGTAATGGATCTGCCCTACAGTTTTGGCGAC
>CAMHDX010000327.1 GCA_946183895.1 uncultured Porphyromonadaceae bacterium
GAGGAACTTCATCGTTGTTGTTAAGGCTTTTACTCACTTTAGAAACTTAAATAAACGAGTTTATTTTGTATTGCGCTCACCTTGCACTACCGTTGGCTGGTGCCGAAGGTAGGCTGCGGTTCGGCAATAAAAATAAACAAGTTTATTTTGTATTGCGCTCACCTTGCACTACCTTTGCATCAAGAACAATATTCAACCTTAATAACACAGAAGAACAATGGCAAATACTACCGAGCCTACCGTGCGAGTGGGCATCATGAGTGCCCCGCGCATCGTTGTTGACCTTGTGGGCACCTATCGTGATGAGAGCGGTGTGGAGTATCGCGACACGCAGCTTGAGTTTGCCGCCGTGCCCGGTTGCCGGGTTGGCGCCGGCGAGTGTGAGTATGGTCGCGCGGTGACGCTACAGCCCGTGGACGATGACGCTTACTTTACCCTGCACGATGTGATTATCGGCGTGAGTTTTCACTGGAAACGTGCCGAGAACCAGTCTTTCAAGGGCGCGGTGCAGTTCATGAGCGAGCGTGACGGTGAAGTGACAGCAATCAATGTGTTGTCGGTTGAGGACTATCTGCTGAGCGTGATCAGCAGCGAGATGAGTGCTCACGCGTCGCTGGAGTTGCTCAAGGCTCACGCTGTGATTTCGCGCAGCTGGCTCTTGGCGCAAATCAAGCCGCAGGCGGTGGACCGCGGTCAGCATGTCGCGCAGGCCGACGTTGAGGGGCTCAAGTGGTGGGATCATGACGACCACGAGAACTTCGACGTGTGTGCCGACGACCATTGTCAGCGTTATCAAGGCATCACACGCGCATCAACGGCAACGGTGGCGCAGGCGATTGCCGCGACGCGTGGCGAGGTGCTCACGACCGCCGACGGACACTTGTGCGACGCGCGATTCTCCAAGTCGTGTGGTGGCGTGATGGAGCAGTTTGAGTACTGCTGGCAGCCGCACCATGCCGACTATCTCGTTGCTCGCGCCGATAACGAGCAACCCGCTCAATTCCCCGATTTGACCGATGAGGCCGAGGCGGCGCGATGGATAATGTCGGCACCCGAGGCATTTTGCAACACCCATGACCATGCCATCCTCTCGCAAGTGCTCAACGACTACGACCAGGAAACGACCGACTTTTACCGTTGGCATGTGGCATACACCGCCAGCCAGTTGACTGACTTGTTGCTGCGTCGCACCGGTGAGGATTATGGTCGCATCGTGGCATTAGAGCCGGTGGCTCGTGGCACGTCAGGACGCCTATGGCAACTGCGTGTGGTGGGCGAGCGGCAGACGCGCGTCATCGGCAAGGAGCTGGCGATACGCTACGCCCTGAGCGAGTCGTGCCTGTACAGCTCGGCGTTCGTGGTCGAGGCTGGCGCTCCCGATGCCGATGGTTATCCCACCTCCTTCACCCTGCATGGTGCCGGATGGGGGCATGGTGTGGGACTATGCCAGATTGGTGCCGCTGTGATGGGCGCTAAGGGCTATAGCTATAGCGACATCCTGGCTCACTACTTTCCCGGCAGCCGCCTGTCGCCGCGCTACGGCATGTGATGTAGCGACTGCGCTGTACCGGTAATGACCGCTATAGCGAGAGTAAAACTGCAAGCCGTGGTCCACACTCGTGGACCACGGCTTGCTATAGTATGATGCGGTGATAGGCTCGCTATCAGTCGGCGCACTTGGCGCAGATGTACTCGCGGTTGAGGCGTGCGATGTTGCTCAGCTTGATCTGCTTGGGGCACTCGGCGGCGCAGGCACCGGTGTTGGTGCAGTTGCCAAAGCCCAGCTCGTCCATCTTTTGCAACATAGCCTTGACGCGCTTGGCGGCTTCGGGCTTGCCTTGGGGCAACAGGGCGAATTGGCTCACCTTGGCCGAGACAAACAGCATCGCGCTACCGTTCTTGCAAGCGGCGACACAGGCACCGCAGCCGATGCATGAGGCGCTGTCCATAGCCTCGTCGGCGGCAACCTTGCTGATGGGGAGCGCGTTGGCGTCTTGAGCGCCACCGGTGTTGAAGCTCACATAGCCACCAGCCTGCTGAATTTGGTCAAAGGCATTGCGGTTGACCATCAGGTCGCGAATGACGGGGAAGGCAGCACTGCGCCACGGCTCAACGGTGATGGTCTCGCCATCGTGGAAGCGGCGCATGTACAGCTGGCAAGTGGTCGCGCCGGTTGCCGGTCCGTGGGGATGACCGTTGACATAGAGCGAGCACATGCCGCAGATGCCCTCGCGGCAGTCGTGGTCAAAGGTGACAGGCTCCTCGCCCTTCTCGATGAGCTGCTCGTTCAGGATATCCATCATCTCGAGGAAGGAGGTATCGGTGGGGATGTCGTGCATCTCGTAGGTCTCAAAGCGGCCCTCAGCATGAGCGTTGGCCTGACGCCAAACCTTAAGTTTGAAACTTATATTTGTTTCCATTGTATTCGATGAATTTTAATGTGGTTGATTATGACTTATAGTTACGCGTCTGGACCTTGATGGCCTCGTAGTGGAGCGGCTCCTTGATGAGCGTGGGAGCGGTCTCATCGTCACCGTTGTACTTCCAGCAAGCGACATAGAAGAAGTTCTCGTCGTCGCGCTTGGCC
>CAMHDX010000328.1 GCA_946183895.1 uncultured Porphyromonadaceae bacterium
CCCGGGCGGCTACCTGCGGCACAATGCCGCCGGCGACATCTCCATCGAACCTAGTCCTGCCGCTATCTGGTGTGCCGACAACACTACGTTATATTTCACGCGCGTTGACGCGCTGTTGCCCGCCGGCTCATCGTTTGTCACCGAGGGCGGCGCGACGGTCACCGTGAGTGATGCCTGGATTGGCGATGCGGTGCTTGCCCGGCCGAACAACATCAACTCTCAGGTGTGGATCGCGACGGTGCGCGACGCCATGGAGCACATCGTCATCGAGAGCAAGTTCGCCGAGTTCCACCCCACAATGGTGCAGGGTTGGATGCAAAACTGCGTGAAGCTCACTGACGTGACCGGCATGGCAAACCTCAAACTCGACAAGGTGAACTCGATGAGCAGCATGTTCAGCGGTTGCACAGCGTTGCAGACGCTGTCGCTTGCCGGTGTGGATGTGTCGAACTACTACCAGATGTTCTACAACTGCAAGGCGCTGCGCAGCGTGGATCTGAGTGGCGTGGACTTTGCGGTGGCGGTTGACTTTGGTGCTATGTTCTCCGGCTGTGCTGCCTTGGAGAGCGTTGACTTCGGTGGCATGAGCAACTCGGTGGCCGAAAGCTTCAACTCGATGTTCAATGGTTGCACATCACTGCAGAGTGTGGACCTGAGTGGCTTCAGGACCGTCAAGCTGCGCGACACTGCGAGTATGTTCAACGGCTGCTCGGCTTTAGAGAGCGCGAGCGTGAGCAACGGCTGGTCGTTGACGAGTGTGACCTCTTCCGGCAATATGTTCCGCGGTTGCACCTCGATTGTGGGCCAGGACGGCACCACTTACGATGCGAGCTCCATTGACAAGACGCGCGCCCACTACGGCCCTGGCGGCTACTTGCGCCACAACGCTGCCGGCGACATCACCATCGACCCGCAGCCTGCCGTGGTGTGGTGTGCCGACAACGCAACGATGTACTTCACCTGGACCGATCGTCTGCTACCCGCCGGCTCGCCGTTCGTCACCGAGGGCGGAGCCACGGTTTCAGTCACCACGGCGTGGCTGGGTGGCGATGTGTTGGCTCGCCCCAACACTACACACCCATACCACATTTGGCGATCAACGGTGATGGGTGCCGTTAAGCATGCCGTCATTGAGAGCAAGTTTGCCCAAGCGCACCCCACCGAGGTGGTGATGTGGTTCTACGGCTGCTCCAAGCTCGAGGATGTCACGGGTATGGCTAACCTCAAGCTGGACCAAGCCGGCAACCTGGGCAACATGTTCACCGGCTGCGAAAGCCTCAAGAGCGTTGACCTTGACAAGCTGGATGCCTCGACTGTCAAGTACGTCAACTGCATGTTCCAGGGCTGCAAGTCGTTGGAGAGCATCGACCTGAGCTCACTGGCCAACGCGCCGCTCACGGGGCAGGCGATTTATGACATGTTCAACGGCTGCTCGTCGCTGAAGACCATCGATGTGAGTATGCTCAATACCGCTTCGACGACCGCGATGTTCCGCATGTTCAAGGACTGCGCCGCGTTGGAGAGCATTACCTTCGGCGACTTCAACACCGAGAACCAGACCAATATGCAAGAGCTGTTCAGCGGCTGTGCCTCGCTCACCACGCTTGAGCTGAGCGGCTTCGACACCCGCAAGGTGCGCGACATGAGCCGCATGTTCAACGGCTGCGCCAAGTTGAAGAGCATCTATGTGGGCTCCTACTGGATGACGGGCTATGCCTCGAGCACCGATATGTTCAAGGGTTGCGAGGCAATCGAAGGTGAGGACGGCACCGGCTACGACGCGACATCGGTCGACCGCACTCGCGCCCACTACAATGCCGGCGGCTACCTGCGCAAGGGGCGCATGACGGTGCTCGCCGAGGCTGTGCCTGCCGTGATTTGGTGCGCCGACAACAAAACGCTCTACTTCACTTACACCACCACACCGGTGTTTGAAGGAGGCAACTTCATGCCCGAGGGTACCGACGAGACGCACATCATCTCGTCAATGTGGAGCGACGATGAGGTCGTCAACACCCCAACGACTTCCGCGCCCGGCTGGACCGGTGTGCGCTCCGCCGTCACGCGTGTGGTGGTGGAACCGTCGTTCGCCGCGGTCAAGCCAGTGAGCCTTTACCGCTGGTTCTACTCCTTCTCCAACCTTGAGCAAATTGTGGGACTGAAAAACCTCAACACCTCCGAGGCGACGTCAACGGCGTGGATGTTCGGTAACTGTTTGTTGACAAACCTTGACCTGAGCAGCTTCGACACCCGCAAGGTGGAGGACATGTCCGCCATGTTTGGCTACATGAGCCAGATTACCGAGCTGGACTTGAGCAGTTTCTTGCCGTTTGGCGTGAGTTACATGACCCAAATGTTTGTCAACTGCAGCGCGTTGAAGACTATCAAGGTGAACTCGCTGTGGAACATCGGCAGTAACGCCTCCACCTCCAATATGTTTGCCGGTTGCACGTCAATCGTGGGACAGGACGGCACCACCTACAATGCCTCGTCAACCGACGGTACTCGCGCTCACTATGGCGCAGGCGGCTACCTCACCCACGGCACCGACCCCGAACTGACCGAACCGGTGCCGATGGTGCT
>CAMHDX010000329.1 GCA_946183895.1 uncultured Porphyromonadaceae bacterium
GTGCAGCAGCAATACCGCGACTACCTCGCCCGCATGTTCACCCTCATGGCGGGCTACAAGGCTCGTGATGCCAAGCGCGCCGCCACCACCATCTACGACATCGAGTACCGCTTTGCCCAGGCTAAGCTGGACCGCGCCGAGGCCCGCGACTACACCAAGCTGTACAACCTGCGCACCGTCGAGCAGCTGCAGCACGACTATCCCGCCATCAACTGGCAACGCTACTTTGACGGCATGGGCATCAAGAACCTTGACACCATCATCCTCACCGAGCCTGCCGTCATGGCGGTTGCCAATGAGGTGATGTCGACCCTGACCGACGTGCAGATGCGCGACTACCTCATCGGCGACTTCATCACCGGCAACACCGGCTACCTGAGCGACGAGATTGGCGAAGCGGCATTCGACTTCTACGGTCGCACCCTCAGCGGCCAGAAGGAGCGCCGTCCGCGCTGGAAGCGCGCCATCGGCTTCCCCAACGGGCTGCTGGGCGAGGCTGTGGGCGAATTGTACGTTGCCCGCCACTTTGCCGGCGATAGCAAGCAGCGCATGCTCAACCTCATCGGCAACCTGCGCAAGGCTCTCGCCAACCACATCGCCGGCCTGACGTGGATGAGCGACAGCACCAAGGTCAACGCCCTGGTCAAGCTCAACACGTTCCGCCCCATGATTGGCTACCCCGACAAGTGGCGCGACTATAGCGGCCTCAAGGTGGACGCCAACCTGCCGCTGTATGCCAACATCAAGGCGGCACGCGCCTTCGAGACCCGCCGCAACCTGGACAAGTGCGGCAAGCCCGTTGACCCTGACGAGTGGGGCATGACGCCGCAAACGGTCAACGCCTACTACGACCCGACCAAGAACGTAATCTGTTTCCCCGCTGCCATCCTGCAGCCGCCGTTCTTCGACATCAATGCCGACGACGCCAGCAACTACGGCGCCATCGGCGTGGTGATTGGCCACGAGATGACCCACGGATTTGACGACCAGGGCCGCATGTTTGACCCCGATGGCAACATGACCGACTGGTGGACCGCCGGCGATGCCGAGAAGTTCCAGGCGGCAGCCGAGAAGCTGGCGGCTCAGTTCGACAAAATCATTGTCGTGGGCGAGCAGCATGCCAACGGCCACCTCACGCTGGGCGAGAACATCGCCGACCAGGGCGGCCTGCGCATCGCCTATGACGCCTTCCGCGCCACGCGCCAGTTCCGCGACAACCAGCCGATTGACGGCTTCACGCCGGCACAGCGATTCTACCTGAGCTACGGCCGCATCTGGGCTGAGAACTCGACCGACGAGGCGATTTATCAGCAGACCAAGAGCGACCCGCACTCCATTGGCCGCAACCGCGTCAACGCCACCCTGCGCAACATTGACACCTTCTTCGAGGCATTCGGCATCCACGAGGGCGATCCCATGTGGCTCGCACCCGAGGACCGCGCCATCATCTGGTAAGCGCCTGAGCGACAATACACAAGAGAGCGGGGAGACCAATCGGTCTCCCCGCTCTCGTTTCACTGTGTGTCGTCGCGCTCAACCGCGCGTCGACAGCATCACCTCGACCACGCGCGCCGCGTCGTCGTCGCTCACCCACGGTCCGCTGGGCAGGCACAGTCCCACCTCAAACAGCGCCTCGCTCACGCCGTTGACGAAGGCGGGAGCACCGCTGAACACCGGCTGGGTGTGCATCGGCTTCCACAGCGGTCGCGACTCGATGTTGGCGGCGGCGAGCGCCTCCATCACTCGCTGATAGGTGGTGCCGCTCGTCTTCGGGTCAATGATGACCGTGTTGAGCCAGTAGTTGCTGTCAAAGCGCTCGTCGGGATTGACGTGGACCGTAATTCCCTCGGCGTCCTTGAGCAACTCCACATACACGTCGCACAAGTGGCGATGATGCGCCAGGTGCTCGTCGAGGATAGTCATCTGCCCGCGGCCGATGCCGGCGCAGATGTTGCTCATGCGGTAGTTGTAGCCAATCACCTTGTGCAGGTAGTAGGGCACCGGCTCGCGCGACTGGGTCGCGAAGAACAGCGTGCGGCGAGCAGTCTCGTCGTCGGGACAAATCAATGCGCCGCCACCGCTGGTCGTGATCATCTTGTTGCCATTGAAGCTCATGATGCCAAACCGCCCTATCGTGCCCACCAGCCGGCCGCGCCACCGCGAGCCGAAGCCCTCGGCGCTGTCCTCAATCACCGGAATGTCATAGCGGTTAGCCACCTCCATGATGTCATCGATGAAAGCCGGCATGCCGTACAGGTACACCGGCACTATCGCCTTGGGCTTGCGCCCGGTCTTGGCGATGCGGTCCTTGATGGCGTCCTCCAGCAGGTTGGCGTCCATGTTCCACGTCGTGGGTTCGCTGTCGACAAACACCGGAGTCGCACCCTGATACACAATCGGATTGGCACTGGCGCTGAAGGTCATTGACTGGCAAATCACCTCGTCGCCGCGGGTAATGCCCAGGTTGACCATCGCCAGGTGGATGGCAGCCGTGCCGCTCGACAGCGCCACAACGCGCTTGTCGCCGCCGCACAGCGCCTCCAGGTCCTTCTCGAACGCGTTGACATTGGGGCCCAACG
>CAMHDX010000330.1 GCA_946183895.1 uncultured Porphyromonadaceae bacterium
GAATCGTACCACACCGTGGAGACTGTGCCGTGTGGCACATCGTGGGTCGCCATGGGCATGGTGTGCTCGGCGTTGTCCACCACGAGCAGATTCTTGACGATGTTCACGTCGCGCATGATGTAGACATTGTTCGGGTCGAGTGTCGGCACGCCGTCAACGACCATGAGGTAGCGGTACACTCCCGGTTGAACGCGCGTGGATAGGGTCCAGTGGCCGTTGCCGGCACGTGACATGGTCGTGTCGCGTCTGCCGTCCATCTGTAGTACCACTTGCTTGGCATTGGGGGCATTGATGCCGATGGTGACATCGCCCGTGGTGGTGTTGACCACGGGGCCGTTGAGCGCGGCGCTGCGGATTTCCTCCTGCGCCATGCCTGCCAGCGTTGAGCAGGCGAATAGCGCGAGCGCGAGTAGTGAAAGTTTGCTATTCATCGTGATTAAGAGTTTGCAATAAGTTGTTCAGAGGTTCGCGCCAGTCGGCGCCGTTGGCGGGTTGCAGGGTGTTAATGCCCAGCTCGGCAGCCACGCCGGTGTTGTGGGCGCTGTCGTCGATAAAGAGCATTTCGCCCGGCGCGACGCCTTCGCGCTCGAGCACCATCTCGAAGATGCGCCGGTCGGGCTTCATCACCCCCATCTCATAGCTCAGGTAGAGCGCGTCAAAGTACCGGTCGATGCCGTTGCCGTGGCCGTCAAACTCGCTGCTGCGCACCCATGACATCATGTAGGGATTGGTGTTGGATAGCAGGCACAGGCGATAGCCGCGGCGGCGCAGGTCCATCAGGCCGTCGAGCGAGTACTGGTGCAACTGCTTGTAGTAGCCCAGCCAGCCGTATTGGCACTGCTCCCAGGTGAGCGGCTTGCCGGCGATGTCGCTCAGCGACGCGCGAAACTGCTCGTCGGTGATGGCGCCGCTCTCCAGCTCGCCGAAGATGCCTACCTGCTGGAAGTCGTCGAGCAACGACGCCGCCTGCGTGACGCCAATCTCGGCAAAGTGTCTGATAGCGCGCTGTTTGTCAATCTCAAACACCACGCCTCCCATGTCGAATGCTATAGTGTGTATCATAAATAAACGTGCTTTGATTTGCAAAGTTAGGAAATTTGCCTTAATTTTGCACAAAATCCTATTCAATTAACTTTAAATCTTTAATTCATGATGAAGAAAATCCTATTCTTATTGGCAATGGTGTGCGCAATGTGCACCTATGCCCAGACCCAGCAGAGCGACGTCATCAGCGCCACGCTGCAGCATGGCAACGAGACCACAGTGTTCTACGGCCAGAACTCGCTTGTGCGTGCCGTCAACGCGGCGGCCGATGCCGGCGACGTGATTCGCTTGAGCGCCGGCTACTTCGACGGAGTGACCATCCGCAAGCAGTTGTCGGTGTATGGCGTGGGCTTCGAGGGCGACGCCGAGGCCGGATTGGCACGCACCCGCACCGGTGGCATCAACATCAGCCAGGACGGCGAGAAGACCAACGGCTGCTATCTGGAGGGCCTGCATATCGACGGCAACCTCGAGGTGAGCGGCGCGCTGACCAAGAACATCACCATCGTGAAGTGCCGCGCCGGTAGCATCTACCTCAGTGCCAACACCGAGGATGTTACCATCCGTCAGTGCGTGTCGAACCAGGTGTATACGCGTTACAAATACTCCAGTTGGAGCGGGTACTATGGCACCGACGGCTATGCGAAGAACCTGCAGGTGCTCAACTCCATCACCGGCGGCATCAATTACTTCATGACAACCGAGGACATCCCCAGCACCGTGTATGTCGACCACAGCATCATCAGTGGCTGCGATGGTGCGTATGTGTTGACCAACAGCGTCGTCAACGCCAATTCCATCGGCGTGGGCTCCACGGCGCGTGGCTGTGTGTTCCCCGGCTCGCTTGACGAGAGCATGTATACCACTGAGGGCAACTTCTACAACCGCGCGATGAGCACCGTGTTCACCGACGGCGTGAACAACAGCGCCTACGAGGTCGACGGTGTGCCCCGCGACCTTGTCGTGGCCGACGACCTGGTGGGCATCGACGGCCAGAGTATCGGCGTGCACGGCGGCAACTACAAGTTCAACAAGATTCCTAACGTGCCGCGCATTCTCTCGTTTAGCGCTACTCCCAGCGACGACGGCAAGAAGGTGACGCTCAACCTCAAGGCCGACGTGCCCCAACTGCCACAGTAACATTTTTCGGTTTGCAACGGGAATTTCTAAGAACTCTAAGAGAACTAAGAAATCTTAGAAACCCGATTAGCTTAAGAAAAGCATATGAGAAAGTTACTATTAATAATAGCAGTAATGGCGATGTCGGTGTTGGCACGCGGCCAAGATGCCGTGACTCGCTACCGCTACTGGCTGGACAACAGCAAGCAGGAAGGTGCCGTGAACGGCAACACCGATGGTAATCTGTCGCTGGACATTGACATTGATGCCCTCACCGACGGTGCCCACCTGCTCAGCGTGATGGTTGCCGACAACCACGGCAACTGGAGCGCGCCGGCGCGGCGCTTGTTCGTCAAGCCGCATTTACCCGCAGCTGTAGAGCAAGCCTCCATTGCGCGCTACCGCTATAGA
>CAMHDX010000331.1 GCA_946183895.1 uncultured Porphyromonadaceae bacterium
CATGCAGTACCTGTGCATGAAACCGATTATTGACAATCGCGAGGGCGACAACGTGATTCGCTCGCGCATTGGCATTGAGCGCCGCTGCGAGTGGATTTATCCGCACACCGACTTGTACGAGACCCTATGCTCGATGTTCGGTCGTGAGGGCAAGAAGGACTGGATATTGATTGACGAGGTTCAGTTCTTGAAGGCCGAGCAGATTGACCAGCTGGCGCGCGTGGTTGATGACTATGGCGTGAATGTGGTGTGTTACGGCCTGCGCACCGACTTCCAGAGCCACATGTTCGAGGGTTCGCGCCGGTTGTTTGAGCTCGCCGACACGATTGATGAGATCAAGAGCACCTGCTCATGTGGACGCAAGACGATAATCAACGCCCGCATTGACCACAACGGCAACATCGTCACCGCCGGTGACCAGGTGGAAATCGGTGGAGATGACAAGTATGTGGCACTGTGTCGCAGTTGTTGGCGCAATCGTCGCATCGAGAGCACCAAGCGCAACTCATTGCAGTTTGAGGATTAACGCCCGAACACGAGGTTGACCAGCCACGTCATTACGCTCAGCACAAGGCTGAAGGCGAGCGCCCACCAGAAGCTATCGACGGTGAACGACCCCAAGAACCATGCGCACAGCATCACCATCAGGGCGTTGATCACAAAGATGAACAAGCCCAGGGTGACAATGGTCAGCGGTAAGGACAAAATTTTGAGCACAGGACGGACAATGGCATTGATGAATCCCAGCACGATGGCGACAAAGATGGCGTGCCACCAGGGCTCAATGTGAACGCCGCTGCTCAGAATCCAGGTTGTGAGAAGCACTGCAATGGTCGATGCTATTAGATTGATAATCATTAATGTAACTAATGTTAATGGTTTTAGAGCGTAAAATTACAATTTTTATTTATAATCTGCAAATTTAGATAAAATTATCGGTACAATGCCACTATTGAATAACAAAAAACTGGTAGACACCCTGCAGGACTACGTGATGATTACTCTGGGCCTCGCGTCCTATGCCTTCGGCTTCACCGCGTTTATCCTGCCCGAGAAGGTGGTGACCGGTGGTGTGACCGGTTTGTCGTCATTGCTGTTTTTTGCCTTCGGGTGGAATGTGGCGTTGACTTACTACCTGATCAATGCCGTGTTGTTGGCTATCGCCTACCGCACTGTGGGGCGCCAGTTCGTGATTCGCACCATCATCGGCGCCACGCTTGCCACGCTGCTCATCGGCGTGATGCAGCCGTTTTTCACCAAGCCTATTGTGGAGCAGCAGCCGTTCATGAACATCGTGATCGGAGCTATATTCTGCGGAGTGGGCATCGGCACGGTGTTTATCCACAACGGCAGTAGCGCCGGCACCGACATTGTCGCCGCGATGGTGACAAAGTACACTAACATCTCGTTCGGGCGCATGATGCTCTACCTTGACCTGGTCATCATCAGCTCGTCGTTCATCTTGTTTCACAGCATCGACAAGATCGTGTACGGCTTGATATTCATGATTATCAACTCGCTCGTGACCGACATGGTGATTAATAACAACCGGCAGAGTGTGCAGTTCCTGATATTCTCGTCTAACTGGGAGGACATTGCCGATGCAATCAACAATGAGGCGCATCGCGGCTGCACGGTGCTGCACGGCACGGGGTGGTACAGTAAGCGCGACGTGCAGGTGCTACTGGTGGTGTGCCGCAAGATGGAGAGTGTCACGGTGCTGCGCATCATCAAGCGCACCGACCCCCATGCCTTTGTCACCCAGGCCAATGTGGGTAGCGTCTACGGTCAGGGATTTGACGAGGTGAAGGTGCGCGTCAACCAGTCGCACACCGATGCCGCCACGGCGCAGGACAAGCCGCGGGTCGATTAAAGCCGCGCCAACCGTTGTTACTGTTGTCAGTTAATGAGAAAAAGCGTAAATTTGCACCAAATATCATTTTAGCCTCAATCAATTAAATTCACAATATGTATCGTACTAAGACTAATGGAGAGTTGCGTCTCGCCAATGTGGGCGAGACCGTGACGCTGGCAGGCTGGGTTCAACGCACCCGCAAGATGGGTGGCATGACCTTTATTGACCTGCGTGACCGCTATGGTATCACTCAAATCGTGTTTAACAACGAGGTGGATGCCGACTTGTGTGACAAGGCGAACCATGTGGGTCGCGAGTGGGTGTTGCAAATCACCGGTGTGGTGGCTGAGCGTGAGAGCAAGAATGCCAATATCCCCACCGGCGACATCGAGATTATTGCAAGCGCGCTGACGGTGCTGAGCCGCAGTGAGGTGCCGCCGTTCACCATCGAGGACAACACCGATGGCGGCGATGACCTGCGCATGAAGTATCGCTATCTGGACCTGCGCCGTGCTGCCGTGCGCCGCAACCTCGAGATGCGTCACCAGATGGCGATCTTGATTCGCAACTTCCTCGACAGCAAGGACTTTATTGAGGTCGAGACCCCTATCCTGATTGGCAGCACGCCCGAGGGTGCACGCGACTTTGTTGTGCCCTCGCGCATGAATCCGGGTCAGTTCTATGCCTTGCCCCAGAGTCCGCAGACGCTCAAGC
>CAMHDX010000332.1 GCA_946183895.1 uncultured Porphyromonadaceae bacterium
CTATCGACAGCAAGCTCAACTTCACCTTCAACAAGGCTCAACAGCGCCCGGTGCGCATCGCCTTGTCGAACACGTTCGGCTTTGGCGGTCACAACGCCAGCATCATCGTCAAGAAGTATTGATTGGCGCTGCGGGCGTGGCTCGCTGTGTTAGAGTTTAATGTTTAATGTGACTGTTGTCACACTTAATCTGCTTTCACTTGGCCAACTGACCTCAACACACTAACCATCATGCATTAAGGACAATGACGTGGCTTAGTGATATCATAGCAAGCGTGAAGCTCCTGTTTATCAAGGATAGGGAGCTTTACGCTTTTTTGCATGGCGTGACCGGCTGGTGGCCACGGCGCATTGACTTGTACAAGTTGGCGCTCATCCACCGCTCCAAGCCGGTGCGTGGCGATGACGGCAAGTGGATTAACAACGAGCGACTGGAATTCCTGGGCGACGCGGTGCTGGACCTGGTGGTCGCCGACTTCCTCTACAAGACTTATCCCGAGCAGAGTGAGGGTTTCTTGACCAACACCCGCGCCAAGATTGTGCAACGCGAGAGCCTCAATCGCATCGGCTCGATTCTCCACATCGACACTCATGTGCGCGCCGGTGCGCACTCCACGAGCCACAACAGCTACATCTGCGGCAACGCCATGGAGGCGATTGTAGGCGCGTTGTATCTGGACCGCGGCTACCGTGCCGCCGAGCGGTTTATCGTGTACGGCATCATTAAGGCGCACTTCAACCTTGACGAGCTCATCGCGACCGAGCAAAACCACAAGTCGCGCTTGATCGAGTGGACCCAAAAGTTCCGCGTCCCCATCGACTACGAGTTGCTTGATACACTCTACGACGAGGAGAACAACATTGTGTTCAAGACCGGCATCACGCTGGCAGGCATCTATGCCGCCGACGGCATCGGCTACAGCAAGAAGGAGTCGCACCAGAACGCGTCGCGCAAGGTGCTGGAACGCCTGGAGCATGACAGCGACTTTCGCAACCGGGTGATGTCGGCACGCGACCATGATGCCGACACTGCCGCGCCATTATAGTTCCTCATAGTCTCAACTAACATTAAAAAATCAAATATTATGGCAACCAAGAAGAAACCATTAGCAATTATTGCCGACGACCCGTGGCTGCAGCCTTACGCCGAGGCCATCACCGGCAGGCATCAAGATGCCGTGAACAAGATTGCCGAGCTCACCGGCAAGCGTCGTGGCGGCAAGCTCACCGACTTTGCCAACGCTCACCACTACTATGGCCTTCACCACAAGAGTGAGGGCGGCTGGGTGCTGCGTGAGTGGGCGCCCAACGCGACCGAGATTTACCTCATCGGCGACATGAACGAGTGGCGCGAGTGTGCCCCCTATCGCCTGACACGGCTGCCGGGCAACGACGGCAACTGGGAGATCAACCTGCCTGAGCGCGGTCTCAAGCATGGGCAGCTGTACAAGTTGCTCATCAAGTGGAATGGTGGCCAGGGCGAGCGCATCCCGGCCTATGCCACGCGCGTGGTTCAAGACGAGAACACCAAGATATTCTCGGCGCAGGTGTGGGAGCCCAAGAAGCGTTACGTGTTCAAGGTCAACAACTTCGTGCCGCGCACGTCGCCGCTACTCATCTACGAGTGCCACATCGGCATGGCGCAGAACAAGGAGGGCGTTGGCACCTACGATGAGTTCCGTCGCCTGGTGTTGCCGCGCGTGATCGCCGGCGGCTACAACGCCATCCAGATTATGGCGATTCAGGAGCATCCCTACTATGGTTCGTTCGGCTATCATGTGTCAAGCTTCTATGCCGCCAGTAGCCGTTTCGGTACCCCCGAGGAGCTCAAGCAGCTCATTGACGAGGCTCATGCCGCCGGCATTGCCGTGATTATGGACATTGTCCACAGCCATGCGGTCAAGAACGAGGTTGAGGGCTTGGGCTGCTTTGACGGCACGGGCAATCTCTACTTCTACGGCGACGGGCGCCGCGAGCATCCGGCATGGGATTCGCTCTGCTTTGACTACGGCAAGAACGCTGTGCTCAACTTCCTGCTCTCGAACTGCAAGTTCTGGCTTGAGGAATACCGCTTTGACGGATTCCGCTTTGACGGCGTGACCTCAATGCTGTACTATAACCATGGCCTGGGGCAGGCCTTCGGCAGCTACGATGACTACTACAACGGCGGTGAGGACACCAATGCCATCACCTACCTCACGCTTGCCAATGTGCTCATTCACGAGGTCAACCCGCATGCCATCACCATTGCCGAGGAGATGAGTGGCATGCCGGGTCTTGCGCGTCCCTTCAAGGACGGCGGCATCGGCTTTGATTACCGCATGGCAATGGGTATCCCCGACTACTGGATCAAGACCATCAAGGAGAAGCGTGACGAGGACTGGAAACCAACTTCCATCATCTGGGAGCTCACTAATCGCCGTGCCGACGAGAAGACTATCAGCTATGCCGAGAGCCACGACCAGGCTCTGGTGGGCGACAAGACCATTATCTTCCGCCTCATCGACAAGGAGATGTATTGGCACATGATGGACGGAGACAACGACGGCACTGTGGCG
>CAMHDX010000333.1 GCA_946183895.1 uncultured Porphyromonadaceae bacterium
TATTGCCTTAACACATATAATCACAATCTCACATACCAATGGTGGAAAGCCGCCCTCGCCGTCGTGTCGGCTCCTTTCCGCTGCGCCTGCCCATGCGACTACTACGTCATCGCATTGCGGCACATCATTCGTTAGCCTTTGTTTAGATTAACCCGGTTGAATTCAATATCGCCTCCCTCACGACGGGTGGTGATAAGTTTTTACACATCTAAACATCAAGTATATCAAAACTTATAAAAACCTATGGCTAACATTAAAAATCTCGGCATGGCCGAGGAGCTCCTCGCTCACCCTCACATCACGGTCCGCAAATCACTTTTTGGACTGAAGACCGACTACATTTACACCCCCACCGACAACAAACTCAAGGTCGCACAACTGATTTACAACCCAGGTGATGGCGATGCCGTCAAGCACATGCTCGAGCTCGGTATCGATGGCTTGAAGAAGGGCCTGCACCACAAGGGACTGCCGCGACCCATCGGCATCGGCAACATGCAGCTCAACATCTGTTATACCCCGGACTATCAATTCCTCGCCACGCAGATGGAACAGTTTGTTGACTACCTGTATAGGCCCACGACACCGGTTGTCATCGCTGAGGGAGATGACGCTCAACAAATATTGACCGCCATCAAACTATAATCTGCACTCAAACCAACGATGGATGCCGGCACCACGCCGAAGCTGGTGCCGACATCCCTTCCTTTAAATCACGATGATACTATTAATCGCAAAATTCATTGTCGGGCTATTGCTCATCATCAAGGGGGCAGACTGGCTCACCGATGGAGCATCTGCCATCGCCCGGCGTTTCAACGTGTCAAGCCTTGTCATTGGACTGACTATTGTAGCATTCGGCACATCAGCGCCCGAGCTGGTAGTCAGCGTCATCTCGGCAGTCCAGGGGCAAACCGACCTTGCCATCGGCAATGTTGTGGGCAGCAACATCTTCAACTCTCTGGCCATTGTAGGCATCACCGCACTCATTTGCCCGGTGGCGTGCACCAATGGCAACATTCGCTATGACGTGCCACTGTGCGTATTGGCTTCGATTGTTCTGTTTGTGATGGCTAACGACACACTGCTGGGCGCAGAGCACGACATCATCAGCCGCAGCGATGGCATCGTCCTGTTGTGCTTTATGGCTATTTTCTTGTCCTACTCTATCACGTTAGGCATCAACTCGAGCAACCACACTACCGACAACACTCCATTGAGCACTACCCCATTGTGGCAATCGGCACTGCTCTTCCTCATCGGTCTGGCGGGACTCATCGCCGGTGGCGACTGGATGGTTGACGGAGCAGCGGGCATCGCCGCGGCCATGGGCGTGAGTCAAAGCATCATTGCGCTGACCATAGTGGCGGCGGGGACCAGTTTTCCGGAGCTGATGACGTCGGTCATGGCCGCCCGCAAGGGCGACACCGACATGGCTCTGGGCAATGTGGTGGGCAGCAACATCTTCAACATCTTTTTCATCGTGGGCACCGCTGCAACCATTGCGCCGCTGCAACGCGGCAACATCGCCATCATTGACTTCGTGACGCTGGTTGTCGGCGCGGCATTGATCTGGATATTCTGCCGCTACGGGCGCAAGTATCACTACATCACTCGCACTGAAGGCGCGGTCTTGACCATGTGCGCCATCCTCTACTACATTCAGGCTATTGTCAACGCATAGACCCGAATCGCGTCGTGCTGTTAATGCACCACCCACCGCATTAATAATGCGCAAGTTATCAACTTGAGAAATTGGCGGCGGCACCGCCCGTTGAGTGCAAGGCGACATTGTCACCTTGATTAGAGCATCACTTTATAGTGAAGGCGCTGCCGTTCCACACCAGGGTGAGGTCGCGCCCGGTGTTACCTTGCCTCCTGAGCACTATATTCTTGCCCTGGCGCGGCAACTCGATGTTGTAGTTGTGCAAATTGATGGCACGGCCGCACATCGCCGCGAGCGTGCGCGGTTGCCACATCACCTCGCCGGCATCAATCTTGTAGAACATCATGTCGGTGATGCTGACTACGCGAGAGTCCTCGGGATCCTCGGTCAAGAAGTAGGTGTCATCGGTCTTGTACTGCACACCGGTAAACGCGACCGCCACCAGCGTGCCGCCGTCGTTGCAGCGCCAGTGGCACATCTGGATGCGCGGCATGAGCTCGGTGAGCAGATAAGCGCTGATGTAGCCGCGCGGCTTGTCAATGACAACCTCGCCCAGCAGGTCGGTGGTGTCGTAGCCCATCATGTGCGCCACTATCATGTTGCACATCTCGTTGGGATAGGCGTTGACGAAGCTGAGCAGGTACTCGCCGATATCGGTCTTCTCGGAACGCGTCATCGTGAACAGATTCTTGGTCTGCCACTCCTTCTCAATCTGCGCAAAGTCCAACTCGTGGTCAGCAAAATCAATCTCTTGGGCCATCGGTGCGATGGCAGTAATGGTTGCCAACAGTGCAACCAGCAGCAATCTCGGTCTCATCATGGCTATGGGGAGTTAGTGCCGGTAGGTGCGCAGGTCAAACGAGCGCAAGGTGTAGAGCACAT
>CAMHDX010000334.1 GCA_946183895.1 uncultured Porphyromonadaceae bacterium
GTGGTGGGCGGCGGTCACATTAACGGCTCGATGCTTGACCGTGGCTTGATTGACGAGGTGAGCATGATGTACGGCTACGGCATCGACGGGCGCGGTGGCATGGCGGCAGCATTTGATGGCAGACCCATGGACCGCAAGCCGGTTCTGCTCACGTTCGAGAGTGTGACCGAGCAGGACGGCATCGTGTGGATGAGATATAAAGTAAACAACCAATAAATAACGATAAACAATGAAGCATATTTTGATGTTACTGACGGCACTGCTTCTCGTCGGTTGCTCCAAGGAGAGCGATGTCAAGGCCGAAGTCACCCAGCCCGCCGACATGGGCAAGACGCTGATCGTGTACTACAGCTACACCGGCAACTGCCGCGAGATTGTCAACAGCCTTGCAGCCCTGGTCAAGGCAGATGTCGCCGAAGTGCAAACTGTTGCCGAGAATCAGGATTACAATGCCAACAACTACAAGCTCGGCAACGATTTGCTCAACGCCATCAATGCCAATCCCGAGAGCATCGACAGCTACCCCGCCATCAAGCCCGTGAGCCGCGATGCCGCCGACTACGACAACATCATCTTTGTCACCCCGCTGTGGCACAGCCAGATGGCGGCTCCCGCCCAGACCTATCTATTCCAAAACCGCGCCATGCTGGCAGGCAAGCACTTTGCCCTGATTGTGTCGAGTTGGAGCAGCGGCATCAGCACCGTCGTGAGCAACGCGCGCCGCCTCGTGCCCGACGTGACCTGGGCAGGCGATGCACTGTGGATAAACCACAACAACCACTCCAATCGCAACTCACTAATTGAGAGCTGGCTTTCCACCCAACAATTCCAAACATCATCCACCACTATGGCTCAAAAAATGTATATCACCATTGATGACCGCACTGAGGCTGTCACCCTTGCCGACAACAGTGCCACCCAAGCCCTCGTGACCAAGCTGCAAACGGCTCCCGTCACTGTGACACTCAACTCGAGCGGCGGCTTTGAGATTTGGGGCGCTCTGGGCTTCTCACTGCCAGCAAGCGACACGCAAATCATCGCGCAGCCCGGCGACGTAATCCTGTACAACAGCAGCAACATCTGCCTGTTCTACGGCTCCAACCAGTGGAGTTACACTCGCCTGGGCAAGATTGACAACTTGACGGCAAGCGAGCTCAGCACATTTCTCAAGGCAGGTGAGAGCAACATCAGCGTCACCCTGTCGCTTGACAAGCCCTCCGGCATCAACAGCGTCCGCGCCGACCACTCGTCATCAACGGCCTACACCTTGCACGGCACTCCGGCACAAGAGGGCTATCAAGGCATCGTCATTCGCGACGGCAAGAAGGTAGTGGTGCAGTGAGACCATCTGAGCCAACGCATGAACATCATTAACACCATACTACAATGAACCGAGCATTATTATTAGCTGTCGCACTCACCGGGGTGCTCACGGCTTGCACCGATAACAAAAAAATTAAAACCGAAAATACAATGCAGAACTTAGAATTAACTCAAGAATGGGACAAGGTGTTTCCACTTAGCGACAAGGTGAATCACCGCAAGGTCACATTTGGCACGCAGTACGGCTTCACCCTCGCTGCCGACCTCTATGAGCCCAAAGGCGCGCAGGGCAAACTGGCGGCAATCGCAGTGAGCGGCCCCTTTGGCGCCTGCAAGGAGCAGTCGAGCGGCCTGTACGCGATGCGCATGGCTGAGCGCGGATTTGTCGCGCTGGCGTTTGACCCCTCGTTCACCGGTGAAAGCAGTGGCGAGCCCCGCCGCACTGCATCACCCGACATCAACACCGAGGACTTCATGGCAGCTGTTGACTTCCTGTCACGGCAGGACAATGTGGACCCCGACAAGATTGGCATCATCGGCATCTGCGGTTGGGGCGGCATCGCCCTCAACGCCGCAGCCGCCGACACCCGCATCAAGGCGACAGTCGCCAGCACCATGTACGACATGACACGCGTTGCCGGCAACGGCTACTTTGACAGCGAGGACAAGGAGGAATCGCGCCATGCCGCCCGCGAGGCATTGGCAAAGCAGCGCCTCGCCGACCCGATGGCGATGGCTGGTGGCGTGGTGAACCCGTTGCCTGATGACGCGCCGCAGTTTGTCAAGGACTACTACGACTATTACATCACGGCGCGCGGCTACCACAAGCGTAGCGGCAACTCCAACGACGGCTGGCGCGCGATAGGCACCCAGGCATTTGCCAACACCCGATTCCTCTACTACATCAACGAGATTCGCTCGGCGGTCCTGGTCATGCACGGCGAGAAGGCACACTCACGCTACTTTGGCGAAGCGGCATTCAACTATATGGTCCACGGCAAGGCTGAGGGCTACAATGTCGTGGGCAAGCCCAACCCCAATCCGGACAACAAGGAGTTGCTCATCATCCCCAGTGCCACCCATTGCGACCTGTATGACGGCGGCTACACCGAGGCGGTAGGCAAAGGCGAGCCCAAGAACCTCATCCCGTGGGACAAGCTCGCCGACTTCTTCAACAAGCACCTGCAGCAACACTGATCTTTTCACACCATACACCCTCAAA
>CAMHDX010000335.1 GCA_946183895.1 uncultured Porphyromonadaceae bacterium
CTGAATTGTGTATAACCAGTCAAACTTCACCGTTCAGCAATATGTCGCGCACCGAGTTACGCACTATTGTCTTGAACGTAAACTCGGCACCCAAAAGCCACCTGGACGAACAATCTATTACCGACTACAAGGCGATTGAAATTCTTGAGACAATATTGCCAATGCACATTACCCTCCATGAAGTCAAATCATTACCGCTGGAGCAGAAACGCGCCATCTTCGCCGAAGCTTTCAATCAAGGCATCAAGATGCGACAACTATCCAGAATTCTGAATATTAACGTTTCTGTCGTTTCAAGACTATTGGCCTCTCAAAACAAATAGGCTAAAAGCAACAAAAAGAAACGTCCCCGTTGTTGCTTTTTGCAACAAAAAGAAACGTCCCCGTTGTTGCAAAAATGCCTCGTCGGGTCAGACGACCTGGCGAGGCGCACGCCGTTGCTACCTCACTTCAACCGAAGCCCTCACGGGTCCTTCATCAACGGCGCTTGATTTATTAATATTCGCGACTATAAGGTCACTGCTTTGTGTTGTTCTTTTTGCGCAGCAGGGCGGCAAGTTTAGCCGGAGTGAGGGTGTCGGGGTAGTCGGCAAAGGGATAAATCGTGGTGCACCCCTCGCGGTAGCGACTGCAACCATAGCCGGTTCTGCCCTTGATCACATGCCCCTGATGGCACACGGGACACTCGATGTCCTCAAAGCGCGTAACACGTTTGCGCCGTTTCGGTTTCTCGTCAGGCGCGGTCTGTGACGGGCGCTCGGCAGGCTGTTGCGGCACGTCAATATGGCTGGAATTATCACTCATGACGCTCACCACCAGCTCGCTCACCATCGTCTTGAGTTCGTCGATAAACTGCCGCGGGTCATACTCGCCACGCTCGATGCGACGCAACTTGTTCTCCCACATGCCGGTGAGTTTGGCGCTCTTGAGCAACTCATTGTGAATGGTATCAATGAGTTGGATGCCGGCGACGGTAGGCGTCAGGCTCTTGCGTTCACGCTTGATATAGTGGCGCTTGAAGAGGGTCTCGATGATGGCGGCACGCGTTGACGGGCGTCCGATGCCGTTCTCCTTCATTGCATCGCGCAATTGCTCATCGTCAATGGTGCGTCCGGCAGTTTCCATTGCACGTAGCAGGGTACCCTCGGTATAGGGCTTGGGCGGCTGGGTCGTCTTCTTGAGTATTGATGGCTCGTGCGGGCCGCTCTCGCCCACTGTCATTGCAGGCATCACCCCGTTGTCGTCACCCGCCTCGGCAGGCTCGGCGGCCTTGTCGCGGGCATAGATCACCCGCCAGCCCTCGGCGGTAATCACCTTGCCGGTCGCCTTGAACTCGTAGTCGGTTGCCACAACCGCCTTGACCGTAGTTGTCATGAACTCGCAGTCGGGATAGAAGGCGGCGATAAAGCGCTTGGCAATCAGGTCGTACACCATCTTCTCGTCGCGAGTGAGCGCCACTGTGGTGGGGTCCACCTCGGTGGGAATGATGGCATGGTGGTCGGTCACCTTGCTGTTGTCAAACACCTTCTTGCTCTTGCGCAACTTGGGTGCAGCCAGCAGCGGCGCCGTCAGTGCCGCATAGGGCGACATGGCGCGCAACACACCCGGCACCTTGGCGTAGACGTCGTCGGGCAGGAAGGTGGTGTCAACACGAGGATAGGTTGTGACCTTCTTCTCATACAGGCTCTGGATGGTCTTGAGCGTGTCGTCGGCACTGTAGCCGAACTTCTTGTTACACTCCACCTGCAGGCTCGTGAGGTCAAACAACCGCGGCGGGGCCTCGCGACCTGGCTTGGTCTCGACATCGGTCACGGTGAGCGGCGATGCCTTGATGGCGGCAATTACCGCCTCGGCCTCACCTTGCGTCTTGTAGCGACCATGCGTGCTGTTAAAGGTCACACCGCGGTAGAGCGTCTTAATCTCAAAGTAGTCCTCGGGCACAAAGTTCTCTATCTCGCGATGACGGGCGACAATCAATGCCAGTGTGGGCGTTTGCACACGTCCCACCGAGAGCACATTGCCCGGGCGCGAATACTTGAGCGAATACAACCGTGTGGCATTCATGCCCAATAGCCAGTCGCCAATGGCACGCGACAATCCCGCGTGGTACAGGCGGTCAAAGTCGCTTGCCGGCCGCAGGCTCGCAAAGCCCTGACGGATGCTCTCGTCGGTCAACGACGAAATCCACAATCGCTTGACCGGCTTGTCGCAGCCAGCTTTTTGATAGACCCACCGTTGTATCAATTCGCCCTCTTGCCCGGCATCACCGCAGTTGATGACCTCATCGGCTTCGCCTATCAGGCGCTCAATGACCGCAAACTGCTGCTTGTAGTTGTCAATGTCAATCAGCTTGATGCCAAAGCGCGGCGGCACCATGGGCAACGACCCGAGCGACCACCACTTCCATGCCGGCAGATAGTCGTCAGGCTCCTTGAGTTGGCACAGGTGGCCATAAGTCCATGTCACGCGATAGCCGTTGCCCTCGTAGTAGCCATCGCGCTTGGTGGTAGCACCCAGCAGGCGCGCTATGTCGCGCGCCACAC
>CAMHDX010000336.1 GCA_946183895.1 uncultured Porphyromonadaceae bacterium
TACCCGAGGCGGTGCGCACCTTGATGCTGTTGAGGCTCTCGGGCGATGTGCGGCTGCCCGGAGGCGCCTGCAGCATCACGCGATACAACTTGCCGAAGCGGTTAAAGTTGCTCACATACATGCCGCCATAGTAGCCCTGCAATGCCGCCAACACGCCGCTGGTGCCAATGCCAGCCTTGCTCGCCTTGGCCTCGTCAACGTTGACCATGTACTGCGGATAAGAGGGATTGAAGCTGCTATACGCCATCTGAATCTCGGGACGCTGGTTGAGCGCCGCGAGGAACTGCTGCTCCACCTGGAAGAACTTGTTGATGTCACCGCCGGTGCGGTCCTGCAACTCGACGACAAAGCCGTTGCTGGCGCCGTAACCGCTAATCATAGGCGGCGCGAAGAACAGCACCGAGCCGTCCTTGACGCGCTGACCCACCATGCCGTACAACTGCTTGATGATGTTGTCGCTGCTCTCGGCCTCGGAACGATGCTCCCAGTCCTTGAGCTTGATGATGAACATGGCATTGTTGCTGCCGGCACCACCCATGAAGCTGTAGCCCTGAATCATCGAGCGAGACTCAATGGCGGGAATGCCTGCCAAGATGCTATCGACGGTGCTTGTCACGGCGAGCGTGCGCTCCTGTGACGTGGCGGGCGGCATGGTGATGGAGCACATGACCGTGCCGGTGTCCTCGTTGGGCACAAAGCCGCTGCTGGTGGTCGACATCAACCAGCCCAACACAACCATTGTCGCCACCACTACCACCGCGAGCAGCACGCGCATGCCCATCAGGCGCGACACGATGCCGCGATAGCGGTTGAGCAGGGCGTCGTAAGCCGCGTTAAAGGCGGTGTGGAAACGCGCCACCAGGCCGGTTTCCTTGCCGCTGTGAGGCTTGAGGAAGATGGCGCACAACGCCGGCGACAGGGTCAACGCGTTGATGGCGCTGATGCCGATGGCAAACGCCATGGTCAAGCCAAACTGCTTGTAGAACGTACCCTCAGTGCCAGGCATAAACGACACCGGCACGAACACGAGCATCATCACCAACGTGATGGACACGATGGCGGCGCCAATCTCGCTCATGGCGTCAATAGCCGCCTGACGCGCACTGTGATAGCCCTCGTCAAGCTTGGCATGGACCGCCTCGACCACAATGATGGCATCATCGACCACAATAGCGATGGCAAGCACCAGCGCCGATAAGGTCAACAGGTTGATGGAGAAGCCCGCGGCATAGAGCAAGGCAAACGCACCGATCAATGCCACCGGGATGGCGATGGCGGGAATGATGGTGGAGCGCAGGTCCTGCAAGAAGACGTACACCACCAGGAACACCAGGATAAACGCCTCCATGAGGGTCTCGATCACCTCGCCGATTGACGCGTTGAGGAACGTGTTGGTGTTCATCGGGATGGAGATTTCAAGCCCCTTGGGCAGGTCCTGCTTCATCGACTCCAAGCGACCCGTAATCTCGTTGATGGTCGACGACGCGTTGCTGCCAGGCGACTGGAACACCACACACTGGATAGCCTTCTTGCCATTGACCGAGTTGCGATAGCCGTAGGTCAAGCGGTCCAGCTCAACGTCGGCAACGTCCTTGAGGTAGAGCACATCGTCGCCGATGGCGCGCACCACGATGTTGTCGTACTCCGTGGCATCACTCAAGCGACCCTTGTAGCTGAGTGAGTACTCAAAGCTCTGGCCGCCCTGCTCGCCGAAGGCACCCGGAGCCGCCTCGATGTTCTGGTCGGCAAGCGCGGCGGTGATATCGGTCGGCATCAAGCCGTATTGCGCCATCTTCTCGGGCTTGAGCCAGATGCGCATTGAGTAGTCGGCACCGAACGCCATCAAGTCACCCACACCCTGCACACGCTTGATTTCGGGCGCGATGTTGATGTTCATGTAGTTGTCGACAAACGACGGCGGGAAGGTGCCCGCGGTGTCGGCGAGCGCAAACACCATCAGCATTGACGACTCGCGCTTGCGGGTGGTCACACCCACGCGCGTGACCTCGGCGGGCAACAGGCTCAACGCCTGGCTCACACGGTTTTGCACATCAATCGCCGCCATGTCGGGGTCATAACCCTGCTTGAAGTATATCGTGATGTTAGCCGAGCCGGTACTGGTGGCACTCGACGTCATGTAGGTCATGTTCAACGCGCCGTTGATGCTCTCCTCCAGCGGCTGGATCACCGAGTTCATCACCGTCTGCGCGTTCGCTCCCTGATAGGTGGTATACACCACAATGGTGGGAGGCGCAATATTGGGATATTGCTCGACCGGAAGGCTTGTCAAGCCGATGAAACCAAAGATCACGATAAACACCGAGATCACAGTTGACAGCACCGGTCGATTGATAAATAATTTAAGATTCATTGCTATAGATTCATGCCCGGACTGCGGGCTTGACAGTTATAGTGTTACTGTTTAATATCACTTGCCGGCAATCACAGTGCCCTCGCGCACGATGGTTCCGATGCCCTCGGTGACAATCACATCGCCCACCTTGAGGCCCTCGGTCACCACATAA
>CAMHDX010000337.1 GCA_946183895.1 uncultured Porphyromonadaceae bacterium
CCTCGTTGACCTGGTTGCCGGCATCGATGATGGTCTGCACGTACTTGCCTTGCATGTCCTCCTGCTTGAGCTTGGCTATCTTGAGATTGCCCTTCAACTGGCCGCGGGCAAAGATGGGCTGGGTGATGGAGCCCATGATGCTGAGCAGTATCTTACCGGGGTTGACGATTGCCGCGCCGGCATTGTTGGTCCAGCCTACCTCGCCCGATAGCGACAGCCCCGGATAGAACGCCGAGCGTGCGGTCTGCATGTTGTAGAACGCCTCCTCCATGGCGAAGTCCGCCAGGCGCACGTCGGGACGGCGCAGCAGCATCTTTGCCGACAGGGGCTCGCTCGCTATCGAGGGCAGGGCATATCCGCCCCAGCTGTTGCGGGCAATGTGCTGCGGAGTGATGGCGAGCAGGCTGCAGAGCGCGTTCTCCACGCTGCGGATATTGCGGCGCACGTCCACAATCTGTGTCTTCACGTCAAGGCACGACGCCTCCTGCTGGTTGACGGCTACCGAATAGACCTTGCCGTTTTCCCACATCGCCTTTTGGGCATCGAGCGACGCGCTCCACAGGTTGTCAGTCTGGTTGAGAATGTCCAGTTGGCGATCCAGCAGTTGCAGCAGGCAGTAGTGTTGTGCGACAGCCGAAACCAGATTGGCCTGCACCGCCTGCTCGCTCGCCTGGGCTTGCAGCACCACAGCGCGCGCGGCACGGCGCTTGTTGGTGTACGACCCCAGTTGACCGAAGTCCCAGCTCATCTGCAGGGGCACGTTGTAGGTCTTTGATGTGTTGCCGTCAAAGCTCGCGATTGCGCCCGAAGGTGCTAGCTGGAATGCCGGCAAAATCGCCTTCTTGGCGATTGACAGAGCCGCCTGGCTCTGCTCCACGGCGATGCGAGCCGACTTGAGGTCGGTGTTGCGCACTAGCGCGGTGTCGATGAGCCGCTGCAGCAGCGGGTCGGTGAAGAACTCACGCCACGAGAGGGCGTCGGGCACGTTGGCGGCGGTGTCGGCGGCATAGACGCCCAGGGCATCGGCGGGCACCGACGCTGTGGACTCATATTTGTCATAGATGCCACACGACGTGAGTAGCGATGCCGCCACGGCTATTGTATAATAGATGTATCGTTTCATTGTTGGTCAGGTGTTGGTTGGTTCTCTTGAGGGACGGCAACTGTGCTGCCTTGGAACTTTTCGTGCAAATTCTGGAAGACGATGAAGAAGGCGGGCACGACAAAGAGCAACGCGATGGTGCCGATGCTCATGCCGCCAATCACGCCCAGTGCCAACGCGCGGTTGCCGTTGGCACCGGCACCACCCTCGATCACGAGCGGAATCATACCGATGATCATCGTGGCAACCGTCATCAAGATGGGGCGCAGGCGCTCCTTGCAAGCCTCAAAGGCGGCGTCATAGATGCTCATGCCCTGGGCGCGACGCTCCTGGGCGAACTCGGTAATCAAGATAGCGGTCTTGGCGAGCAAACCGATGAGCATGATCACACCGGTCTGCAAGTAGATGTTGTTGTCCATGCCCGGAATCTGATACAGGTTGCCGATGTAGGCGAACACGAAGGCTCCCATCAGACCGAACGGCACGCTGAACAACACTGCCCACGGGGTGAACCACGAGTTATAGAGCGACGCCAGAATCAGGTAAATCAGGATGGCGCAGATGACGTAGATGAGTGCCGTGGCATTGGAGCCGGCGGCCTCTTCGAGCTCGCGCGACATGCCGCTGTACTCGTAGGTCGCGGTTGAGGGCATCTCCTGCTTGAATACCTCGGCAATCGCCTTGTGCGAGTCGCCCTCCGAGTAGCCCGCTCCGGGAATCACAAAGCAGGTGATGCTCTGGAACAGGTTGAAGTGCTCAATGCTCGATGGTCCCACAATCTCCTTGAGCGTCACGAACTCCGAGATGGGAGCCATCTTGCCGCCCTTGACCTGCACGAAGATGTTGTTCAGCGCCGAGGGGTCAAGGCGATACTCGGGCGAGGCGGCAGCCATGATGCGGTACACCTTGCCAAACTGGTTGAAGTTGCCGATGTAGGCGCCACCGCAGAATGAGCCGAGTGTGTTGAGCACAACGGCAGGCGACACGCCTGAGCGGTCACACTGCGCGGGGTCCACATCAACCTGATACTTGGGGTAGCGCTCGGAGTAGGTCGACAGGGCGGCGGCAATCTCGGGACGCTCCGACAGTTTTGCCAGGAACTTCTCGGTCTGTAACGAGAACTCCGACAAGTTGCCGTCGGTGGGGTCCTCCACAACAAGACTCACGCCGTTGTTGGTTCCGTAGCCCGGAATTTGAGGCATCTGGAAGGGTATCACTTGCACGTTCTTGATGTCCAGGCAAGCAAGCTGGAAACGACTGTACACGAGCTCGATATAGTGGTCCATGCCGGGGCGGTCTTCCCAGTTCTTCAAGCGCACGATTAGGGTGGCGTAGTTTGAACCGTCAGCTGACGATGCCATACCATAGCCGCAGCACACCGCAAAGCTCTCCAACTCGGGAATCTCCTTGATCTTGGCCTC
>CAMHDX010000338.1 GCA_946183895.1 uncultured Porphyromonadaceae bacterium
AAAGGTCACATTTTTATTACCAACCATCAAGTCGGCCTATTTCGGACGGATACCAAATATATACCGGATAATTGGCTAAAAATGGGATTTTTTTGCAATTTTAGCTGAGAATACCCAGAATAATCGGCTCAGGTTGGAGGCTTGTGCGGGAACGTGGCATTGCTGTCACATCGCCCGGTGGGCAAAGAAAATGTTGGGTCCGGAAACTCGTGTTCCGGACCCAACGTGGGATTCACGCGATTGTCGCACATGGTGTGCGACAATCGGTCATATCACTTGCGCACCTTGGTGCCGTCATTGCCGATGTACAGGCCGGCGGGAACGTTCTCCAGCGACTTGCCCACGGGGCGACCCAGCAGGTCGAAGTACTGCACATCCTTCGTGCCATCGGCGGCCTTGATGTCGTCAATGCCGGTCAGCACAGGATCGCCGGCTTCCTTGTCGACCACAATCGCCTTGATGTTGTCAAAGGCACTGAAGTCGCTCGCCTTGATGTTGCGCGGAGCACCGTCAGCGGCGTTCTCCCACGGCTCGAGCAGTTGGATGACGGCAGTCACGTTGTACTGTGTGCCACTCTCAAACTCACTGCCATCGGCAGCCTCAACGGGAACGCCGAGGCCCGGAGTGCCGTTCAATCCACTGTAGGCGTACAGGCGACCATTGTAGTAGTAGCCGGTCACTGTCATCACCTGGCAAGCCTTGGGCGCCGACTCTGCGTCGAAGTGGTGAGTCAGGTCAAGCACATCGGGCTCAATCGGCTCAATATCAAGGGTGCCTGCAATGTCGTCGGTCGAAGCCAGCGTGATGGTGGGTATGCCATCCTCGATAGCGAAGGTGCCAACCAGGTCAAGCGCCCATGTCGGGTCGAAGTAGGCAATGGGGAAGCCCACAAGGCGTGCCCAGTTGCCGCCACCATCGGTCACGTAGCAGTAGGTGCCGTCGTTGGCAACCAGCGCCACGAGGTCCTCAATCGTGCAGGGCTCACCTGCCTCAAGAGCCTCCTCAAGGGTGTACTTAACGACATCGGTAGTGAAGAGTACGCTCTCGCTCCACTCGGTGGTGCCCTCGTTCAAGATGCCTTGCACTTGCACCTCATACTTGGTTTGGGGCTCCAGACCGTTGATGGTGTAAGGCGAAGTCACGTTGTTCACCTCAATCCACTCGCCGGCGGGCAGGTCCTCGTCGTACTTGACAAAGAAGTTGTCAATGTTCAGGCGGAACATGTCGGTGCAGTTGAAGTGGCGGATGGCAATGTAGCCCTCCTGGCCCTCGTAGGCGCTCAGGTCCGCCTTGTACTCGGTGAGGAGACCGGTTGCCTCGGTCTCGCCAATCAGCTCCTCGAAGTCGGCAATGTCGGTGCCGCCGGTCGAGATGTAGACCGCGAAGTGCTCAGCAGCCCATGAGGGATCCTGTCCGCGCGCCCACACAGAGAACTCACCCTTGAGCTCCAGCTTGGGCGATATGAGCCAGTTGTCGGGAGTGAGAGCACCACTGCTGTTATAGCTTGCCGAGGTGGCACACACGTTGTCGAAGCACACTGGATTGCCCTTCGAGTCAACATCGGTTGCCTTGAACACACTCCACTCGTTTCCGTCGCCATCGGCGTCAATCATGGTCCAACCCTCGGGAATGCCGTTCTCAAAGTCCTCGAAGAAACCGTTCTTCTTGGCGGGCTCGCGATAGCGCAGGTTGTAGGCAGTTTGGCCACCCTCCCAGGTCACGGTCGCGCTTGTGGCGTCAAAGTCGCTAATGGCAATGTTGCTGGGTATCACCTCCTCGTTGGGCGTGGTGAACGATGTGCCAACCCACTTGGAGCTTTCCTCGCCATAAACCGCCTGCACCTCAACCTCATATTCGGTCTCTTGCTCCAGGTTCTCGATGGTGTACGACGTGTCGCTGATGCCGTTCACCTCAATCCATTCGCCGGCCTCGCCAGCGGTAACAGTGATGGCGTCAATGAACATGAAGTCCTGGTCGGTGCAGTTGTAGTGGCGGAAGGCGATGTAACCCTGCTGGCCGGCATAGTCGCTCAGGTCAAACGACATCGGCGTCCACTCTTTGCTGCCCGGTGACTGCAACTCGCCCGAGATGTCCTCAAAGTTGCTGATGTCGGTACCCTCGGTCGACACGTAGATGGCATAGGTCTCCTTGTAGGAGCCGTCGTCCATGATCCAATACTTGAGCACACCGCCCAAGTCAATCTTCGGTGAGATGATCCATTGGTCGGGAGTGAGGGCATTGGTAACCCAACTGCGGCTATACAGCACCTTGATGCCGTCGTAGGCACTATAGTTGCCGCTGAAGGCGGTGGTCAGGTCAGCCACAGCCCAGTTGTAGTTGTCACCATCGGTGTTGACCAGCGTCCAGTCGTCGGGAATGCCGTCCTCAAAGCTCTCGAACAGGACCTTGTCGGCAGCCTTGCGGTAGCGTAGGTTGTAAGAATCGGCCTCGCAACTCCACGACACAGTGGCCTGGTGCGCCGACACGTTGTCAATGGCCAGATCTTTAGGCGTAGCGAT
>CAMHDX010000339.1 GCA_946183895.1 uncultured Porphyromonadaceae bacterium
TCGGCAATGGTGTCGATTGCCCGTCAGCCCGAGTCGACCGGTGACATCCGCAGTAACATGATTGTGATTGCCGCTCTTATCGAGGGTGTCGCACTGTTGGCACTCATCGTGTGTGTGCTCGCCATCATCATGTAATTAACCGCTTAGTACACTTTACACTATGCAACTGTTCACGCCTGAATTCGGCTTGGCGTTCTGGATGTTTGTCGCCTTCTTGGGCCTATACTTCATTCTTGCCAAATACGGTTGGCCGTACATCATCAAGATGATGGACGAGCGCGCCGACCTGATTGACAAGGGGGTGGCGTATGCCCAGGAGGCGCAAGCGCGTCTGGACGGCGCCAAGGCCGAGGCCGACAAGTTGATAGCGGCTGCGCAGGCTCAACAAGCCGACATCTTGAGCGAGGCGCGCAAGATGTACAACACGATTGTTGAGGATGCCAAGTCCGATGCGACAATCGAGGCGCAAAAGGTTGCCGAGCAGGCGCAGGTGCGCCTTGAGCAGGCTCGCAAGGAGAGCGAGCGGCAACTGCGACTTGAGGTGACCGAGGTGGCGCTGCAAATTGCCGAGAAGGTTGTGCGCCGTCAAATGGAGAACGACAAGGCTCAACAAGAACTCGTCGAGAAGTATCTTGCCGAGGTGGAGAGTAAGAACTGAAGGTTGAACCCCTAACATTGACGACAATGAACGACGGACTACTCCCGCGTCGATATGCCAAGGCTCTATACAAGTTGGCACTCGAGAACGGTGACGACAAGGAGATTTATGACCAGTTGCGCGAGCTCAACTTCCGCTACACGGCGCTTGACGAGCTCAAACGCGTGGTGATGAATCCGTATATCCCCGCCGAGCGCAAGGGGGCGGTCCTCACGGCCGCAGCCGGCGCTCGAGTAGGCAGCTCGATGGACAAGTTCATCTTGATGGTCATTCGCAACAACCGCGCCTACATGCTGGGCAAGATAGTGTTGGCCTACCTGCAACTGTATCGTGAGGCCAACAACATCGCCAAGGTCGAGATCGCCATGGCGACCCAACTGCCCACCACCGAGGTCGAGGCTATTATCGCTATCGTCAAGAAACGTCTGGGCGACATGACACTCGAAATCAGTCAAACCATCGACCCCTCGTTGATAGGCGGGTTTACTGTGAAGATTGATGACTATCTGCTTGATGCCAGTGTCAGCAACGAGCTCAAGCAACTACGGCTGAATTTGCTCAAGTGAGGACAACCATGTCCTTGTAGACTTGACAACAAACAAAACAAGAAGACTAACAATGATTAATCCAAGTGAAATATCCGACATACTGAAACAGCAACTCAGCGACCTGCAACGCACGGTGTCGTTCGAGGAGGTTGGAACAGTGCTCGAGGTTGGCGACGGCGTGGCACACGTTTACGGCTTGACTAATGTCGAGGCTAACGAGCTCGTGGAGTTTGAGAACGGTGTGACCGGCGTGGCGATGAACCTTGAGGAGAGTGACGTGGGTGTGATTTTGCTCGACGAGGTGGATTCGGTGACCGAGAATATGAAGGTGCGCCGCACCGGCGAGATTGCATCCATCCAGGTGGGTGAGGGCTTGATGGGGCGTGTGATCAACGTGCTTGCCGACCCCATTGACGGCCGTGGACCCATCGAGGGCGAGCGCATCCGTCTGCCGCTTGAGCGCAAGGCCCCGGGTGTGATTTTCCGTCAACCGGTCAATCAGCCGCTGCAAACCGGCCTCAAGGCTATCGACTCGATGATTCCCATCGGTCGTGGCCAGCGTGAGCTCATCATCGGCGACCGCCAGATTGGCAAGACGGCAATCGCCATCGACACCATCATTAACCAGAAGAGCGCCTACGAGGCGGGCAAGCCCGTCTACTGCATCTACGTCGCTATTGGCCAAAAGGCGTCGACCGTCGCCGCGCTGGTCAACAAGCTCCACGAGATGGGCGCCATGCCCTACACCGTCGTGGTGGCGGCAACCGCCGCCGACTCGGCATCAATGCGCTACTACGCGCCGTTTGCCGGAGCTGCCATCGGCGAGTACTTCCGTGACACCGGTCGCGACGCGCTGGTCATCTACGACGACTTGTCAAAGCATGCGGTTGCCTATCGTGAGATATCGCTTATCCTCAAGCGCCCCTCGGGCCGCGAGGCTTATCCGGGCGACATCTTCTACCTGCACAGCCGCTTGCTGGAGCGTGCAGCCAAGATTAACGACAACCAGGAGGTGGCGTCCAAGATGAACGACCTGCCCGAGGTGCTGCGCTCCCGTGTCAAGGGCGGTGGCTCGCTCACTGCATTGCCTATCATTGAAACTCAGGCAGGCGACGTGAGTGCCTACATCCCCACCAACGTGATTTCGATTACCGATGGTCAGATTTACCTCGAGACGGCATTGTTCAATGCCGGTATCCGTCCGGCAGTGAACGTGGGTATCAGTGTGAGCCGTGTGGGTGGCAACGCCCAAATCAAGTCGATGAAGAAGGTGGCCGGTACGCTCAAGATTGCCCAGGCACAGTACCGCG